>NZ_JABERS010000022.1:0-77964 GCF_013168745.1 Aeromonas sp. TW 6
GTTGGTTAAGATCTCGACTATTTACAGCTTGGCAACGCAAGGTACAATTAAAATCGTACTTGGAGCCGTTCAACTGATCGAGACTTGATCAACTTGTGCAGAGAATGATCATGCGTCGGCCCTGGCCAATCTCGCAGTCTCTGTTTCGAGGCCCTGCGTCAGGCTCGTGCTGGCCAGTTCAGCGAAGCGGATGCCTTGCTGCTCCAGGCCACCGACGCGGGGAAGGCTGCCCATGCCGTACAAACCAAACTGATTGAAGCCGATGAGGGCGAAGGCAAGACCAAGATGACACTGGTCATGGTACATGCCCAGGATCACCTGATGACCTCCATTCTGTGCCGCGAACTGGCCACCGAACTGGTCGAGATCTATCGCCGCCAAGCCAGCTGATTTTAACTCATCGGATCGGGAGTCCGTGCTTTTGCCACCGTTATATACGGTGGCTTTTTTTATTCTGGTTATACCAGCCAGCCGTCATGTCTTTCATACCTTTTTCAGGCAATTTCAAAAGTATGAAACTGTCATGACGCGATACCAGTATAAGTTTCAATATCTGTTTATGGCTATTCTGATGCTGCTTGTAGTCATCAATAAAACACTCATTAATAAACACACAGGAATGTGGATAATATGCGTAAACTTGGACTGATGTCAGTATTGCTGATGGCGGGAGGATTATATTCCACTCAGGCATCGGCATGGTGGTGGAGCAATCAGGATTGGCAGGTCTCTGATGGTTGGCGCAATGGCGGGTCAGAATTCGACTGTACCTGGCGTGCCGCCAACGTCTGGATGGAGTCCGGCACGGCCATCCTCCATGCGAAATCCGACAAAGGAAACAAGAGCTGCGCTGAGCTGCGAACCTACAACTACACCCGTAAGGGTCGTTATGAGGTGCAGATGCAGGCAGGATCGGTGCCCGGCACCATCAGCTCCTTCTTTACCTATACCGGAGATGCAGGCACCAGCTCTCACTATGAAGTCGACATCGAGCTGATGGGCGGCACCAACCTGCTCCATACCAACGTCTGGATCCAGGGGCGTCAGTATCCCCAGGACATCGACCTGGGCAAGTACGGTATCTCCATCTGGAACATGGAGCGCTACGCCTTCAACATCGACGAGGCGGGAGTCACCTGGCAGGTCTTCAGCCGCACCCAGAACAAATGGGTGAGCGTGCGCCGCGAGAGCCGCCCCATCACCAGTTGGATGCAGACGTTTGTGAATAACTGGATCAGCGCCAACCCGAGCTTCCCGCCCAGCTCCTACAACGGCCAGCCCGTCTACGCCAAATACAAGTACGCCAATGTGACGCCCTGGGAGTGATCGCGATGGTCAACTAAATCCGGGCACACGGCGGCATACCCAAAACCGAAGACACAAAAAAGCCCAACTGAATAAATCAGTTGGGCTATATAGATGGCGGAGGAGGTGGGATTTGAACCCACGGATGGTCGCCCATCGCCGGTTTTCAAGACCGGTGCATTCAGCCGCTCTGCCACCCCTCCGCAGCAGTGCGACGCATATTACCCATGCCCCCAGCCCTTGTAAATCCCTACTCCGTTTGTTTGCCCATTTATTGGGCTATCTGGCGCACAAAACCGGCAAAACCGCTGCAAACCGTGCTTTTTCAAGCGGATGGCTTGACTTGAAAACAGACTCACCCACTATAGGGGCCACTACCACATCCCCAGCAAGATGGACTTATGAGAATCAAACATGCCCTGTTCGCCGCCCTGACCGGCGCGACCCTGCTTGCGGCGCCCGTGCAGGCGAGCGAGCTGACCAAGAGCGATGTCGAGCAGATCGTGCGCGACTATCTGGTCAAGAATCCGGAGATCCTGGTCGAGATGTCCAACGCCCTGCGTGCCAAGCAGGAGAGCCAGCAGGCCGAGAACGACAAGACGCTGATAGAAGCCCATGCCAAGCAGCTCTTCGCCAACCAGGATCCCGAGAGCGGCAATCCCAAGGGCAGCCTGACGGTGGTGGAGTTCTTCGACTACAACTGCGGCTACTGCAAGCGCGCTCATCCCCTCATTCAGCAACTGCTCTCTGAGGACAAGGAGATCCGCTACATCTACAAGCAGTTCCCCATCCTGAGCGAAACCTCCTACTACGCCGCCCGCGCTGCGCTGGCGGTGAAGCTCGGCCAGCCCGACAAATACCAGGCCTTCCACGACAAGCTGTACGCCCATCAGGGACCCCTCTCCGATGAAGCCCAGGTGAAAGACGTCGCCAGGGCCGCCGGCGTGGACTGGAGCAAGGTAGAGGCGAAGATCAAGGACGGCAGCATCGATCAGAATCTGGGTACCAACCGGGCGCTGGCCGAAGCCATGGCCATTTCCGGCACCCCGGCCTTCATCATCGGCGATCAGATCCTGCGCGGCGCACCGCGGGATCTGGCCAGCCTCAAGGCCATCATCAAGGATGTCCGCGCCGGCAAGAGCATTCAGTAACCCACGCGTTGTTCATGAAAAAACGCCCCGGCATGCCGGGGCGTTTTGCTATTCAGGCTGCAAACCATCAGGCCTGATGGGTCGTCGCGAGAAGCTGTCAGCAAGGCGAAGAGCAGTGCAGAGACCCGAGTCTATATGAATAAATGAGGTTCCCGAGCAGCCCATGACCAGTGATCACGGCTTCGCAGCAGGGCCATAACCGTTCGGGTTCTGGCTTTGCCAGCGCCAAGTATCGATCATCATCTGCTCCAGACCCCGCTCAGCCTGCCAGCCCAGCTCGTCACGGGCCAGAGCCGGTTCAGCCCAGCACTCGGCGATGTCACCGGGACGACGGGGCTTGATCTGGTAGGGAATGGCACGGCCACTGGCTGCCTCGAACGCCTTGACCATCTCCAGCACGGAATAGCCCTGACCGGTGCCGAGGTTATAGGTGAAGACGCCGGTATCACTCTTGATGCGGGCCAACGCTTTGAGGTGACCGATGGCGAGATCCACCACGTGGATATAGTCTCGCACCCCGGTGCCGTCCGGGGTCGGATAGTCGTTGCCAAAGACCCCCAGCTCCTTGAGCTTGCCCACGCCGACCTGACTGATGTAAGGCAGCAGGTTGTTGGGGATGCCGTTGGGATCTTCACCGATGAGGCCGCTCTCGTGAGCCCCCACCGGGTTGAAGTAGCGCAGCAGCACGATGGCCCAGCGGGGATCGGATTTGGAGAGGTCACGCAGGATCTCTTCGACCATCAGCTTGGAGCGGCCATAGGGGTTGGTGGCGCTGGTGGGAAAATCTTCCCGCAGGGGTACCGAGGCCGGATCCCCATAGACGGTGGCCGAGGAGCTGAACACCAGCCGAAACACGCCGGCCCTGGCCATCTCTTCGCACAGCACCAGGGTGCCGGTCACGTTGTTCTGATAGTAGGTGAGCGGGATCTGGCCGGATTCCCCCACCGCCTTGAGGCCGGCGAAGTGGATCACGGATGCTATCCTGTGCTCGGCAAACAGCCGCTGCAGGCAGGCTCTGTCCAGAATATCCCCTTCCACGAAGGTGACCGGCTTGCCGGTGATCCGCTCGACCCGCTTGAGCGATTCGGGGGAAGCGTTGGAGAGGTTGTCCAGTACTACGACCTGCTGCCCGGTACCAAGCAGCTCGACCAGGGTGTGGGAACCGATGTAACCGGCTCCCCCCGTCACCAGAATTGTCATTTTTTATCCCGTACTTTGCTGAAACTGGGGTTGAGTCTACCCGCACGACCCGCCCGGGAAAAGCTCGGGATACCAATGACGCCCGTCAGTACTCCAGGCTCACATCCCCTCTGGCGGTGCAGGAACAGGCCAGCGCCACCCCGTTCTCGAGGTCCTGCGCGCTCAGGGTCATCACGCTCTGGCGCTCGATTTCGCCTTCCGTGGTGCAGCGACAGGCGCCGCACACCCCGGCGCGGCAAGCGGCCATCATGGTCTCCCCCGCCCCCTCCAGTGCCGCCAGCAGGGTCTGGCCAGGCAGTATCTTCACTTTCTTGCCGCTCTTTTTGAGGGTCAGCCAGAAGTGGTCGCTATCGGCCGCAACTGGCGCCGCACTCGATGTTCCAGCAGGCAGGCCGAACGACTCCTGGTGCAACTGCTCGGGGGGCAGCCCGAGCCCGGCCAGCATCTCGCTCACCACCGCCATATAGGGGGCTGGCCCGCACAGATAGACATGGCGGCTCAAGAGATCCGGCGCCAATTCCTTGAGCATCCCCGGTGTGAGCCGGCCAACCCAGGGATGAGCCGTTGGCGCCTCTTCCCCAACTTTCTCCAGCACTAAAGCATGGCGCACACCGGCATGAGCCTCGGCCAGTGAAGCCAGTTCCCTTGCGAAGATCACATCCCCGGGGGTTCTGGCGCTGTGAATAAAGCGGATATCGGCGTCCGGTCGCTTGGCGAGCTCGTCCCGCAGCATGGCCCACATGGGGGTGATGCCGGAGCCGGCGCTGAGCAGCAGCGGCCGCTCGCAGGGGAGCGCGGTCAGGTGGAAATCGCCGAAGGGGCCGTCTACCCGGATCTCGTCCCCCACTTGCAGGCTCTGGTGCAGATGGTGAGAGACCAGCCCCACATCCTTGATGGTGACCTGCCAGAAAGGATCCTGCGGGCTGGAGGAGAGGGTGTAGGCGCGGCAGTGGGGCTGGCCGTCAATCATCGTGTGCAGGGTGACGCACTGGCCAGCCAGCACGGAGGGCAGGTCGCCAGCCAGGGGTTCAAATTGCCAGCTCGCCACGTCGTGGGTCTCTGCCCGGCGGGCTATACAGCGCAGGCTCAAAGAGGTGGAGGTCATCGCAAGGCTCCTCTTGCTCGGAAATAGCGTTGAAAAAAGGCGAGCCATCAGGCTCGCCAAAGGCTTACAACATGCTGAGCGTGTAAGGCTGTATCTTTGCTCAGGCCGCCAGGATCTCGGCGAGATCCGCGTCTGCCGTGGTGGTTCCTTTCAGGCCGAACTGCTCCTCCAGCACCTTGAGCAGGGCCGGGGTGAGGAAGGCCGGGGCGGTCGGGCCGGTGCGGATGTCCTTCACACCGAGCGCCAGCAGGGTGAGCAAAATGACGATGGCTTTTTGCTCGAACCAGGAGAGCACCAGGGTCAGGGGCAGATCGTTGACGCCGCACTCGAACGCGTCGGCGAGCGCCAGGGCCAGCTGGATGGCGGAGTAGGCATCATTGCACTGACCCACGTCCAGCAGGCGCGGAATACCGCCGATGTCGCCGAAATCGAGCTTGTTGAACTTGTACTTGCCGCAGCCCAGGGTCAGCAGCAGGCTGTCCTGCGGGATCGCCTTGGCAAACTCGGTGTAGTAGGCGCGCTCGGCACGGTCACCGTCACATCCCCCCACCAGGAAGAAGTGGCTGATTTCGCCAGCCTTGACCTTGTCGATCACTGCGGGAGCGGCCTGCATCAGGGCGTTGCGGGCAAAACCGATGGTGATGAAGTGCTCGAGCTCAACGTGCTTGAAGCCTTCCAGCGCTTGTGCCTTGGCGATAACGGCAGAGAAATCTTCCCCTTCCAGATGAGTCACGCCCGGCCAGCCGACGATGGAGCGAGTGAAGATGCGATCCGAGTAGTTGCCCACGTTCGGGTCGATGATGCAGTTGGAGGTCATCACCACGGCGCCCGGGAAGTTGGCAAACTCCTTCTGCTGGTTCTGCCAGGCAGAGCCGTAGTTGCCCACCAGGTGCGGGTACTGCTTGAAGAAGGGGTAGGCCAGCGCCGGCAGCATCTCGCCATGGGTGTAGACATTGATGCCGGTGCCCCTGGTCTGCTCCAGGATGAGCTTGAGATCCACCATGTCGTGACCGGAGACCAGAATGCACTTGCCCGGTACCGGAGTGACGCGTACCTGGGTCGGCTCGGGGTGGCCGAAGGCGGTGGTTTCACCGAGATCCAGCATCTCCATGATCTTGAAGTTCAGCAGGCCAATATCCATGGCGCACTTGAACAGGGGATCCAGATCGCAGGGATCCGTGCCGAGCCAACTCATGATGCGATGGAATTCGGCGGCGACCCCGGCATCCTGCTGATCCAGCACCCGGGCGTGTTCCATGTAGGCGGCGGCCCCCTTGAGGCCGTAGAGGCAGAGCAGGCGCAGCCCCATGATGTCTTCGTTGACGTCGTTCTTGCCCCGGTTGACCGCGGTCTGCGGCGCCTGGGCAAGCTGGGCCAGCAGATCGGCACCCGGCTCGAAGCTGGCCGCGGCGGGCAGTGTGTCGGCCTGCACCGCCAGCGGTGCCAGCTTGGCGGCCAGTTGCTGGCGATAGGCCAGCGCCTGGTTGACGTAGGCGACGATGCGAGCGGAGTCGAAGTTGACGTTGGTGAGGGTGGCAAAGAACGCCTTGGGCACGAAAGCGTCTATTTCGCTGTCGACGATGCCGTGCTCGCGGGCCGCCAGGGCCCAGGCGCTGAGCCCTTGCAGGGTATAGATCAGCACATCCTGCAGATCAGAAGTTTCAGCCGTCTTGCCGCACATGCCTTGTGCATAGGCGCAGCCGTTGCCTGCCGGGGTACGAATAGTCTGTTCACATTGCACACAAAACATCATGTCTCTCCTAATTGGACATTTCAGTTATCTGTTTTGTGGCGATTCTATTCCCCTCCTGGAAAACTTAATAGGCATTCAATTTACCAATTAACATTTCATTGATGCAGATCAAATAGAAAAAAGCCGCCCAAATCGGGCGGCAAGCGGGTGGGAAATCAAGGAGAGACAACTCGGGTTTGCAACAACAGGGGCAATGATACGGGCCGGAGCATGGGCAGCCGGCCCCAGGTTCATCAGGCCAGATAGGCGCGCAGCATCCAGACCAGTTTCTCCTGCTGCTGCACATAGTCGGAGAGGATGGACGCAGTCCCTTCATCACCGGCATCGGCGGCCTGACCCAGGATGCGGCGCTGGGCAACCAGCAGTTCGCGGAAGCTCGCCAGCAGGGATTCCACGCAGGCACGACCGTCATGCAACCCCTTCTGCTCGGGGATGGCGGACACCTGGATGTAGTCGCTGAAGCTGTGCAGGGGCACCCCATCCAGGGTCAGAATGCGTTCGGCCAGGGCATCGACTTTCAGCAGCAGGTCGTTGTAGATCTCTTCGAATTTCAGGTGCAGCTCGAAGAACTGGTTGCCGCGGATGTTCCAGTGGAAGCCACGGACGTTCATGTAGAGGATCTGGTAGCTGGCCAGCAGCTTGTTGAGCTCGGCGGCCAGGGCTTGTGATTGAACGGTATCAAGACCAATGGGGCTCTTCATGATTCACCTCCAGGTGGTAAGCATTATCGGGAACGGAGTCAGCTTATCCAGAAGCAGACTCAAAGGACAATCGTCCGTGCCTTGCCGATCCATAGCCAATGGCTATCGTCGGCAAAAAAATGCACCGGCTTTCATTGCTCAAGCCGTTCGATATAGAGGATCACCTCGCCGAGATGAATGCCGAACTTGCTGATCTTCGCGCGGTTGATCAGGCGGTCGTCGTCCAGCAGATACATCCAGTCATCAAAGCTCACCCTCACCACGCTCTCATCCGGCAGAGCCAGATCGAGTTGATAACGCCAGTTGAGGGCAAAGCCCTCTGTCTTGCCTACCGCCTCCCCCACCACGTCTGAAGCCGTGCCGCGCCAGTGGCCATCCGCCCCCTTGCTCAAAAACCAGGTGCGGGTCTGCCGACGGCCATCATCGAAGTAGAACTGCTCGAACAGCTCCCCCTTGCCCTCTCGCCAGTGCCCCTGCATCTCGACCCGAAAGCGACTGGTCACTTCGCCGCTGCGGTCCGTCACCAGGCCGTGGGCCACCAGCTTGCCATTGAAGAAACGGGCGAGATCCCAACCCGGCCGGGAGCCGCGATAATCGTCAAGACCCGCGCCGCAACCAGAGAGCCACAGCAGGGGCAGCAACCAGGCAAGACGCCACCAGGAAGAGAACTTCATGGAATACTCCATCAGGATTGGCCGCGCAGGCGGCGGGTCAGAGCGGGATCCCGGCTGTCGTCAGTCAGCCAGATGGCAAGAAACGCGGGGGCGAAGGCGGGATCATCAAGAGAGCCAAGGAGGCGATCTCGCAACCAGAAGTGGCCCGTGCCTTGCTCGTCCACATAAAAAACCAGCTTGTCGCCGGGGACGACATCCGGCCAGAGCGTGGCCAGTCGAGCCAGCCAGCGTTGGCGCTCACTCTCGCTGCCAAGGCCGAGTCGATGCCACTCGGCGGCGGTCGCCTCCAGCAGATCCTGGCGCTCGATGGCCCTCGCGTAGGTAATGCTGAGGGCCTGCGGGTAGCGCCCCGGCTGATAGCGACCGCTCTCGCTGTAGAGGGTGGCGTCATAGAGCTTGAACCAGAGCCAGCGCATCTCCCCCTGTCCCACGGTGCGCAGCCCCTGCCAGGGGGCGGCAACACTCTGGGCGGTCGCAAACAGTGGCAGGCTCAAGGCCGCCAGCAGCAGGCTAGTTCCACCCCATGTGCCAACGGGCGGGATCCTCCAGTTCATGCCAGTCCATCTCCTGTTCCTGCAGGGTGTTGATATCCTGCATCACCACGCTCGCCAGATGCCCCTGGGCATCGCGCTGGCAGGCCACCACCAGGTAGAAACGCTCGGCCAGCTCGCACTGGCCATCCCTGGTCCACTTGGAAAACAACAAGGTGTCGGTCGAAAAGGTGTTCATCTCGTCTCACCCTCCAGCTTGACCGTTACCCACAGGAGTACGGGTAACCACCACATCCAGATCACCGCCAGCAGCACTGCGCTTGTCCAGATGCCCCAGGGTAAGTTTACTGCCCCCATGGCGGCCCCCGCCATATAGGAGGAGGCGCCCCCTACCATGCCGAACAGCCCCTGTTGCCAGCGCGGCAAGGGGCGAAGCCAGCGAAGGCCGTGGGAGAGGGTCAGGGCGAAACCGCACCAGAGCAGCAACAGCCAGAGCGGAAAACCGGACGGAAAGTGAAACAGGCCGAGGCGCCAGAGCAGGATGTCGAGCAGGCAGCCTGCCAGGGCGACCGGGATGAGGCGCCAGTCATGCCCACGGCGGGGGGAGAAGATGAAATGGAGCAGCAGCATCCCGAGCAGCGGGCCCGGTTGCTGCCATGTCACCGCCAGCAACCAGTAGAGGTTGAATCCCAGCAGGTGGGCCCACTGCCACATGATCAGCGACCGTGTGCCGGCAAGTCCCCGGACCAGCCATGGGGCCCCGGCTTGGCGGCCTCCAGTTGCACCAGGCTGATGGCCCGCTCCCAGAATCCCCCTTCACAGTAGGCGAAATAGAAGTGCCAGAGCCGGATGAAATCCTGGCTGTAACCGAGCTTGGGCAGCTCCGGGGCCAGCGCCAGGAAGCGTTCGCACCAGTGGGCCAGGGTACGGGCATAGTGGTGGCCGTGATCGTGCAGCCGTACCAGCTGCATGTCGGTCTCCCGCGCCAGCAGACCCGCCATCTGGGAGACGCAGGGCAGGCAGCCTCCCGGGAAAATGTAGCGCTGGATGAAGTCCACCCCGCGCAGATACTGGGCGTGGCGCTGATCGGCGATGGTGATGGCCTGGATCAGCAGGCGTCCGCCGGGCTTGAGCAGGCGCGACAACTGGCGGAAATAGTCGGGCAGGAAGGCGTGCCCCACCGCCTCGATCATCTCGATGGAGACCAGCTTGTCATAGCGTCCCTCCAGCTTGCGGTAATCCTCCAGCAGCAAGGTGATGCGATCCCCCAGCCCCTCCCGCTCGATCCACGCCTTGGCATAGTCGTGCTGGGCCCGGGAGATGGTAGTGGTGGTGACCCGGCAGCCGTAGTGACGGGCCGCATAGACGGCGAGACCGCCCCAGCCGGTGCCTATCTCCAGCAGGTGGTCGTCCGGCCCAAGCTCAAGCCGCTCACAGATGGTGCGCAGCTTGGCCTGCTGCCCCTCCTCCAGGGTGGCATCCGGGTGGGGATAGATGGCGCTCGAATACTGCATGTGATCGTCGAGAAAGCCCTGATAGAGGGTGTTGCCAAGGTCATAGTGGGCGGCGATGTTGGCGCGCGAACCGGTCAGGGTATTGCGATTGAACCAGTGGCGCACCTTGTTGAACGGGAAGCTGAGCCAGCCGAGGCGCCGTTCCAGGGCGTCGAGCAGCGGCAGATTGCGGGCCAGCAGGCGCACCAGTGCCACCGGCTCCGGGCTGGTCCAGAGACCCTCCACCCAGGTCTCTCCTGCGGCGATGCTGCCCCCCAGCAGCAGGCGGCGATAAAACGCCGGATCCTGCACCACCAGCTCGGCATGCAGGTCGCTGCCCGCCTTGCCGAAGCGGTGGCACTCGCTGCCGTCGTGAAGCACCAGTTGACCCTGCTCAAGGCGCGCCAGCAATTTGAGCAGCAGTTGCTTGGCCCCCTTATCGATGAAAGAGGCAGAGAGGGTTGATTGAGCAAGTTCCATTAGCGGCTCTCCGAATGGGTCAAGAGTGGGGTCGTTCGGTTGGGATGAACCCGCACCATGGGCTGCTGACAACACCAGGAAGCGGAATTAAACGGGTGTGTCGGCGTCATGGGCGGCTCTCCGGATGGGTGAAGACGGGGGTGCGTTTGATAAAAAGGCGCAGGGCCTGCCAGTAGATCCCGAGCAGCACCTTCAGGGTCATCCAGGGCCAGCGAACCAGCAGCGCCGCCAGCCCCTTGCGCGACAGCGGCGCGCGGCGCAGGGCCAGGGTGGCGTCAAACAGCTTGCTCTCACCGGATACGGGGTGGCTCTCGATATGGATCAGCGCCTCCTCTTTCGGCGCCCGGATGCGCCAGTGGTAGCGCATCCCCAGTCCCATGAAGGGGGAGACATGAAAATCCTTGTCATGGGGGGAGAGCGCCGCCAGATCCAGCAGGTAGTAGTGGCGCTCGTTCCAGGGGGTATTGGAGACCTCCGCCAGCAGGTAGCGGGTCTCCCCCGCCCGATCGCAGAAGTAGAAATTGACCGGGCTGAAATAAAACCCGAGGCAGCGCACGTTGCCAAGGAGCAGCACCCGCCCGCCGGGCTCCGCATCCCCCCCAAGGGCCGCCACCTTGTCCCAGACCGCCTGCTTGAGGGGCCCTTCGCTGCCCCGCAGATAGTCCTCGCGGCGAAACGAGAGCAGTCCGGCCCGCTCCACGGCAAACCAGCGCCCCTGCTCAAGCCCGGGCAGTTCGTCCAGATCCAGCCCCAGCATGAAGAGGCTGTATGAAAAAGCGTGGGCCCTGGGGGCGAAGCGGCGGTGGCGCACCGAGCCTTGCCAGATGGCGCTGATCCCCTCCCCCATTCCCTCGTCCCCTTGCGTCAAGGCTGCGGCGCCGCTCATAGCTCGGCCCCGAAGCGTCTGGCCACGTCCAGGGCGCTGCGCACCCCGTCCTCGTGAAAACCGTTGTACCAGTAAGCCCCGCAGAAGTGGGTATGCTGATGGCCACAGATCTCGCCCCGTCGCTGCTGGGCGGCGATGGAGCCCTGATTGAATACCGGATGATGATAGACGAAACGGCGCAACACCTTGCTCTCGTCCACCCGTCCACGGGGATTGAGGCTGACGCAGAAGGGCGCGGGGGAGCTCACCCCCTGCAGGATGTTCATGTTGTAGCTCACCAGGGGGCGCGCCCCGTCATCCTCACCGAGCTGGTAGTTCCAGCTCGCCCACGCCTTGCGGCGCATCGGCAGGCAGGAGGCGTCGGTGTGCAGCCAGACGTCGTTGGCCTGATAGGGCATGTTCCCGAGGATGGCCCTCTCTCCATCGCTCGCATCTGCCAGCAGGGCCAGGGCCTGATCGCTGTGGCAGGCGAAGATCACCTCGTCAAAATGGGCCTCCTGCCCCTGGCTGGTGACCACGACGCCATCCGCCACCCGGCGCACCGCCTCCACCGGGGTAGCGAGGCGGATGCGCGACTGCCAGCCCGCCGTGAGCGGCCCTATGTACTCTCGCGAGCCACCCGGGATCACATACCACTGGGGCCGGTTCGCCACCTCCAGCAGCCCGTGGTTGGCGAAAAACCGCAGGAAGAAGCTCAAGGGGAAGGCACGCATGTCCGCCAGGGTGGAGGACCAGATGGCCGCTCCCATGGGCAGGATGTAGTGGCGGGCGAAATAGTCGCTGAATTTCCCCGCCAGCAGGAAGTCCCCCAGGGTCAGCTCGGGGGTCAGCTCCCGCTGGCGATGCGCGGCCAGCCAGGCCCGCGCCTCCCGGTTGAAGCGCAGTATCTCGGCGACGAAGCGATAGAAGCGCGGGCTCAGCAGATTGCGGCGCCGGGCGAACAGGGTATCGAGGTTGTGGCCGTTGTACTCCATCCCCTCGGGACTCTTGACCGAGAAGCTCATCTCGGCGGGTTGGCGCCCCACCCCGATGCGCTCCAGCAATTTGAGGAAGTTGGGATAGGTGCGGTCATTGAAGACGATGAAGCCGGTGTCGATGGCATAGTGGCGCCCAGCCTGCTCCACCTCCACGGTGGCGGTGTGGCCTCCCAGGGTCGGCGCCGCCTCGAACAGGGTGATGTCATGCAGCTTGTGGAGCAGAAAACCGGCGGTGAGACCGGAGATACCGGAGCCGACGATGGCGATCTTTTTCTTCATGAAGGGCGTCCTTTCGAAACGAGTGTGCGGCCAAGGCGCAGCCAGAGCCCCGTCGGCAGGGCGCCGAGCAGGCGCAGCAGCCAGATGAAGCGACGGGGAAAGTGGATCTGGTGGCGACCGGCGGCAAGCCCCGTCATGATGGCGCGGGAAGCCTCTTCCACCGTCACCAGGCAGGGCATGGGAAAATCATTCTTGTCGGTGAGCGGCGTCTGCACGAAGCCCGGGCGGATCAGGGTCACCCCGATGCCCTTGCTGGCCAGATCCAGGCGCAACGTATCCGCCAGATAATCGAGGGCCGCCTTGGAGGCGCCATAGGCCTCCGCCCGTGGCAGGGGCAGCCAGCTCACCGAGGAGCTGACGATGGCAAGCCGTCCACCCGCCCCCAGCCGCGGCAGCAAGGCAGCCAGGGCGTTGCCGGTGGCAATGAGGTTGGTCTCGATGACCCGGGCAAACAGGGCGCCGTCAAAGCCTTCTGCCGGATCCATGTATTCACAGTTGCCCGCATTGAGAATGAGCAGGTCGAGGGCGGGCAGGCTTGCGGCCACCCCGGCCATGGCGGCGCTGTCGCGCGCATCGAATCGCAAAGGGGTGATCCCCAGGTCGGCCAGTGCCTGCAAGCGCACCTCGTCCCGGCCACAACCCCACACCTGCCAGCCGGCGCGCCGATAATCCAGCGCCAGCTGGCGGCCGATGCCCGAGGTGGCCCCGGTGATCAGCACCCGGCCACTCATGTCCCCAGCCTCCCCTTGATGGCCCGTACCACGGGCCCCAGCAGTGGCAACTGCTCGTAGAGCATGGCCCCGAGATCGAAGTAGTCCCGGTGCAGGCACACCTTGCCCCAGGAGTCGAACGTCAGCCGGGTGGCCCCCTCGACCCTGACGGCCCGACCACCGGCAATCCTGGGGTGGGAGAAGGTCATGACCCAAGCGAGCCAGGCTTCGTTGCCCGACTGCTGCTGACTCGTTATCTCGAAACTGCACTGGGCAAGGCGCTCATAAAGGGAGGAAAAGTAGCGGGTGAGCGCGGCTAGCCCCTCTATCCGGTGCGCAGGATCGATGAAGAGCACCTCATCGGCATAGATCTCCGGCAAGCGGTGCAACTGATGCTTGTCCAGTTGCAGGTAGAGGATGACAAAGCGGGCCAGCGCGTCATTCATGCTAGTTTTTCTCCAATTCGCGGAACATCTCGATGGCCCTCACCCGTGCAACGGCATGATCCACCATGGGGGCCGGATAATCCTGCCGCCCCTTGAGCCGCAACCAGTCGTGGGGCTCGTGGAGATAGGCAGCAGGCACATCCGCCAGCTCAGTGACCCAGGTACGAATGAACTCCCCTTGTGGATCAAATCGTTGCCCCTGGGTAGTGGGGTTGAAGACCCGGAAATAGGGCGCCGCATCGGCCCCTGTCCCCGCCGCCCACTGCCAGCCGCCATTGTTGGCCGCCAGATCCCCGTCGATGAGCCGGCTCATGAAGTAGTCCTCCCCGAGCCGCCAGTGGATGTGGAGATCCTTGGTGAGGAAGCTCGCCACTATCATCCGCAGCCGGTTGTGCATCCAGCCGGTGGCGTTGAGGCAACGCATGGCCGCATCGACCACGGGGTAGCCGGTGCGCCCCTCGCACCAGGCGGCGAAGGCATCCGGATCCCAGCTCCACGGCAGGGCCGCCGTCTCCGGCTTGAAGGGGCGGTTCATGGAGAGGCTCGGGATCAGCACCAGCAAGTGGCGGTAGAACTCGCGCCAGATGAGCTCATTGAGCCAGACGAAACCGGGTTGGGCCTTCGACTGGGGCCGGTAGCCGAGACGCTGCTGCAGCGCCCCCACGCACTGGCGGGCACTGATGATGCCCGCCGCCAGATAGGGGGAGAGCACGGAGGTGCCCGCCAGCGCCGGAAAGTCCCGGGTCTCGCCGTAATCGAGCACCGCCTGATCCAGAAAAGCGTGCAACCGGCGGCTCGCCTCGGCCTCCCCCACCGGCCAGCGGGTGTCCGCCGTCAGATCCCCCAGCCCGTCGTCCACCCACTCCCGCTCGGCCAGGGGCAGCCACGGCAACGGCTCGCCGCGTGGTGCGGGGGCACGGTGAATGACGAAGCCATCCTCCTCGAGAGCCTTGAGCCAGGCGCGGCTGAAGGGGGTGAAGACCTTGAACATCTCCCCCGACCCGGTCAGTACCCGACCGGGCGGCAGCACGCAGCAGCCGTTGAACCAGTGGCTGGTCAGGCCCTGCTCCCCCAGCGCGGCGCTGACGGTGTGGTCGCGGCGCAGCTCGTCGATCTCGATGGCCTGGTTGGCGTAGAGCTGGCTCACCCCGAGCTCCCGGCAGAGCGCCGTCAGCGCCGTCGGCACCTCGGCAAAGGTCTCGACCCGCAGCAGATGAAGCGGAATGCCGAGGGCCGCCAGCTCGCGGCCCATGGCATCCACCTGTGCCAGCATGAAGCGCTGGCGGACCGGGGCCAGCTTGTGCGCCTGCCACTGGGTCGGCGAGACGATGAAGAGTGCGGCGACCGGTTCATCTCCGGCGCAGGCGTGGCGCAGGGCCGGGTTGTCGGCCAGACGCAGATCGTTGCGAAACCAGACCAGCCTCATGACGGTGTTCTCCCGCCCTTGCCCTTCGCCTTGGCAGTGCGGGTCGTCGCACTGACCTCTGCCAGGGTGGCGTGCCAGTTGCGGGCACGCCGCCACGGCTCATCGTAGAGGCGTCCCAGCTCGCCAAAGAAGCGGGTGCCCGCTGGCCATTCGGCGGCCAGGTCCTGCTTGCCGAGCCCGGCCCCCAGCAGGATCAGCCAGGGAGGAGTGGCGCGCCCCTCCAGCAGGGTGGCATGGCGGGGCTCCACCGCCCCCAGCAGTTGCACCTCATAACCCTGACCGATGAGCTCATACGCAGCCCAGACCAGATCCAGCGGCCCCACCTGCCCCCAGCTTGCCAGGGTGACGGGGACGCCCTTCTCCTGCTCGATGAGGTGGCGGGCGAAGCGGGTATGCAACCAGCCGAGCCACACCTGTTGCAGCAGCTCGCCATCGGGGCGCTCGCGCCACAGCCCCAGCAGCCGCTCCACCAGGGGCTGCAGCACCCGGCTGCGCACCAGCTCGAAGGGGTAGCTCGCCAGCAGATCGCCAAGCTCGGCCTCCGCCTTGCGCTGGTTGAAGGCGAGCAGCGCCTGGCTGAACTGCTCCAGGGTCTGCTGCCAGTGATCGCTCACTGGCGCACTCTGGGGCTCGCTCAACAGCCCCTTCACCTGACCTATGCTCACCCCACGCTCCAGCCAGCTCAGGATCTCGCCTATCTGGCGGATGTCCTGCTCGCTGTAGAGGCGATGGCCCTTCTCGGTTCGGGCCGGTTGCACCAGCCCGTAGCGGCGCTGCCAGGCGCGCAGGGTGACGGCGTTGACGCCGGTGAGGCGGGAGACCTCGCGAATGGGGTAGACGCCCTCGTCGGGGAGAGGCGCGGCTGCTTGTGATTCATCAGACATGAGAGAGTCCATCAGACGTTGGGAAGAGGCCCCGGTGATCCGCCGGGGCCTGCACAGGGTGTTCAGAGCCCGTAGCGCAGCTTGAGCGTGTCGGGATGAAGGTCGAGGTAGGCCTGATCGGCCAAATCCAGCCACACCTTCACAGCCCGTAACGCAATTTCAGCGTGTCGGGATGGGGATTGAGGTACACCTGCTCGGCGAGATAGGGGTTCGGGTACTCGCGCAGGTAGTGGCGGATCAGGGTAAGGGGCACCAGCAACGGGAAGACGCCGGTGCGGTACTTGTCGATGGTGTCGCACAGCTCCTGCTTCTGGGCCGGGGTCAGCACCCGCTTGAAGTAGCCCTGCAGGTGCATCAGCACATTGGTGTGGCTGCGGCGGTTGGCTCGCAGGGTCAGCGCCGCCATCAACCCCTGGATGTAGCTGTCGGCCACCTCCTGCAGGTTGGCCTTGCCAAGGTTGGCGAGCAGGCGCCCCAGCGCCCGGTAGTGGGTGGTGGCGTGGGAGAGCACCAGGTACTTGTAGCGTGAATGGAAGCGGATCAGGGCTGAGGCGGTGATCCCCCGGGCGCAGAGCTGCTGCCAGTCGTGGTAGGCGAAGACCCGCAGCACGAAGTTCTCCCGCAGGATGGGGTCGCACAGGCGGCCATCTTCCTCCACCGGCAGCAGGGGGTTGGCCTCCATCAGCGCCTTGGCGAAGAGGCCGACCCCCTCCTTGGCGCTCCCCTCGTTGTTGGCGCCATAGATACGCACCCGCTCCATGCCGCAGCTGGGGGACTTGGCGCAGAGGATGTAGCCGGAGAGGAAGTCGAGCTGTCGTGCCTTCTGCTCACTGAAGGCAATCAGCTTGTCGGTGACGTCGAAGCTGCCGTTGCTTGCCTCGGCCCGCACCTCGCCCTGGCGCTTCACCAGCCGGATGGCGGCGCGGGGTGCGCCCAGGCCAATGGCCATCTCGGGGCAGACGGGGTGATAGTCGAAATGGGCACCCAGATCCCGTTCGCAGAAACTGGATCGTTTGTGGCCCCCGTCGAAGCGCACTTCCTGGCCGAGCAGACAGGCACTGATACCGACCTTGATCTTGTACATGATGAAGCCCCTTGTATAAGCCTTGAGTAAGTTATAGCAGTTATACAAAAAATTGGAAGCTGTATAACTATTGCGAACTGATACGGCCAGGGGGCGGCGGGCGGATCAGCCCCCATAAAAAAAACCCATGACCGAAGTCATGGGTAAAGGTGAAGACCCTGCAGGAAGGATGATCAGAAGCTGTATTTCACACCCAGGCTGGAGATCGAGCCTTTTTGCAGATCCCAGTTGCGATAGGTGTAATCGGCGGTGAGGGCTAGGTTCTGGGTCAGCTTGTACGCCGCCCCCGCCTTGAAGTCGTGCATGTCGTCGGTCATGTTGGCGTAGCGATAGCCGGTGGAGAGCTCGACGGCGCCGATGTCGTAGCGCAGGCCCACTTCTCCGTAGAGGCTGCCGCTCTTCTTGCGGGCCAGGGTATCCCAACCGGAGTGGTTCACGTCGGAGGCCAGCTCCCGTTCCAGGCTGTAGCCCATCAGGCCGGTTTCACCGTAGAGGTTCAGGCCGGTGCTGAGGGGGGTGTAGACACCCATCCCCAGGCTGGAGATGGCCATGCTGTCGTTGCCGCTGCTGCGGGAGGTGTATTCGCTGCCGATACGGCCATAGACATTGCTGGTGAAGCTCTTGGAGAGATCCAGGCTCAGGCCGCCGAAGTCGCGGTTCTCCCCATCCTTGCCACCGATGTAGTCAGACTTGGTGTGGGCCCAGGTGGCAGAGCCCTTGGCATAGCTGAAGGCATCTTGCGCCAGGACGGAGGTGGAAGAGAGACCGGCCAGAACCAGAACAGACAGTGCGATCTTTTGCATTTTGTTGACTCCATGGGTTGAGTTAGGCGGACCTAACTGGAATGGAGCCATTGTGACGGGCAAAGGGGGCAACGCCGAGGAGCAAGCTGTTGCCAAACCATGTCAGATGTAAGCGGATATTGCTGGCAGTTACCGGTGCAACACTCTGCGGGGGAGCGAGGGCTCCCCCGCCGTCATCCTAGCGGAACTCCACCTCGTCGATCTGCACCCGCACCAGCGGCTTGCCGGTGAGGCCGGCGGGTCGTGCCAGCTCGATGGCCCGGGAGGCGCGAGCCTCCCCCTTGCGCAGGTAGGAGTCAGGCAGGCGGTTCTCCCCGACCCAGAAGCGCACGGGCTCGCTCGAGAGCTGCACCCCGTCGGCGCTGAACAGGGTCAGGCTGCCGTTGACGCGCACCACGTTGCGACTGCCGGTGTTGCTCACCACGAACTGCAGGCTGAGGGGATCGTCCCCCGCCACCTGGTCCAGCTTCACCGTGATGCCGTCCCGGGTCGCCTGGGAGAGCAAGTCGGGATGGGCCATGGCCTGCTCGGTCAGCACCGGGGCTGCGACACTCGCCGTCACTGCCTGACCGGCTACCGTGGCTGCCGGCTTGACCAGCAGGTATTCCCAGGTGAAATCGTCATTGAGTTGCACCTGGCGACCATCCGGCAAGGTGATCTGGTGCAGGGGAGCCGCCTCGGCCAGCAGAGGGCACAGACAGAGGGCGACCAGCAGTCGGGAGAGGGGTTTCATGGGCAGGCACTCGATAAAGGATGCGAAGGGGGCAGTATAAAGAGTCGCGCCCTCCTTGCCTATGACCCCCCTCACGTTACGCCCCGGCTCAGATGACCAGGGGGTGGGGATCCTCCAGCGTGGCCAGATCCAGGGTCACCAGATCGAACTGGGCACTCCTGAGGGCCTTCTGGATGGTGGGCTGCATGTCGAACACCAGGGCCCGCAGCCGTTCGGGCACCCGGATCCTCGCAAGGGTGGTGACCCTGTCACCCAGGGTATGGAAGAAGACCTGGGCTCCCCCCAACCCCATGTCCACCAGCATCTGCTCGGCCATGTCGACCATCCGCAGGTGCCGCCTGTCCAGGGAGGTCATATCGACAAACCGCCGGCTCAGGCAGGCCTCCCCCACGTCTCCCCAGAGCGCCAGTTGCCGCTGGTGAAAGCCGTAGCGAAAATCCCGGTTGGTCATCCCCTGCTCGGCAAAGATCCAGAGGGTGTTGGCGGGCAGGCTGTGGAATCGGCGCAGGTACTCCCGCTTCTCCTCCACCGAGGCCGACATCAGCAGCGGCGGGCCCTCTTCATGTTCGAGCTGCTGGCAGAGGTAGCGCACCGGGTCGGTCACCTCGGCGAGGTGGCCCAGGTGCGCGCTGAAGATCATCTCGTCGGTCTTGAGCACCTGATGGGGGATGCCGTAGTGCCGGCAGTAGCGCTGTGCCCTGGCCACCGACTGGCGGCTGAGGGTGGGGTTGTCCAGGGTGATGGCGCGAAATCGCACCCCGCTGGCCCGGCACAGATCCATGCTGTAGCAGGATTCCAGTCGGCCGGAGAAGGAGACAAGCAGTTCGCTGTAACCGGCCAGGGTGTTGATGAGCCTCTGTTCCCTGGCTTGAAAGGTCTGATCGTATCCCCGATGCAGCGCAACGACATTGGCATCCATAACAACAACTCCGGATGATGAACTGGATACCATTTTGCCCGCACCAAGCTGAATATACACTTAAAGAGCATGGATAAAGCTGTACGTTATTTGCCCTCAATCAAGGTTTTGCCCACTTTTTTCGCTGCGAAGCGAAACTGGCTCTCCTCAGGCAGGCAACAACCCCTGAGCGATCAGATGCGCCCGGCACCGGGCCGGATCGGTGAAGATCAGCCCCCGCAGACCGAGCGCCTCGGCCGCCGCCACGTTGGCCGGGCTGTCGTCGATAAAGAGGCACTCCCCAGCCTTGAGGTCGAACGACACCAGCAGATAGCGGTAGATATCGGGCTCGGGTTTGAGCATCCGCACCCGGGCCGACACCACCTTGCCGCTGAAGAAGCGCCAGAAGGACTGATGCTGCTCCAGCCAGTCGATGCTGGCGTGCCCCATGTTGGAGAGGGCATAGAGGGTGTGGCCTGCACCGTGCAGTTCTTCGATGAGCGCCACCATGGCGGGATCCGGCACAAGGGAGGACGGCACCGCCTGCAAGATGGCCAGATTCTCCGCCATCGACAGGCCGGTGCGCCCCTGCGCCTGACGGGCCATGGTGTGCAGGGAGAGGGTCCCCCTGTCCACCTCCAGCCAGTCCGGGTGGTTGAACAGCTGCTCCGCGATCGCAGTCGCCCCCTCGGGTCCGCGCACCCCACTCACTATGGCCACCGGATCCCAGCGCACCACCACCCTGCCCAGATCGAAGATCACCGCCATCGTCTCGTCCCCTCTATGTGTTGTTGCCACGGATGTGGTCACGGCGGTTGCCATAAACAGGGACCAGAACGACGCTCACTCTCCCCCGGCAACCCGAGCCACCACCCTGCCCCGTTCAACGCCCCCGGGCAAGTTTTACTTGCATCGCACCGCCAAATCCCTTAATGGTTATGGCGTTACATTCAGGACACGCCCATGAACACACCATTCTTCTTTGTTTTCTCGTTTACCCGGCCCACATGAGGGAAGGCCCGTCGTCACGTGAAGCACTCGCGTAAACAGAAACCAAAGACGAATCGAGCCTCCCCAGCGGAGGCTTTTTTTTGCACCACACACCACAGAATCACTGGATAGGGAACCACCATGGCAACGCTCGACGAGATCAGACACGACATCACCCAGTTGGATCAGGAGCTGCTCGCCCTGCTGGCCAAACGCAAGACCCTCAGCATCGAGGTCGCCCGCGCCAAGCAGGCCAATCCCCGTCCCATCCGTGACCACCAGCGCGAACAGGACTTGCTGGTCGCCCTGATCCAGAAAGGGCGCGCCCTCGGACTGGATGCCCAGTACATCACCCGCATCTACCACACCATCATCGAAGACTCCGTGCTCTCCCAGCAGGCCTACCTGCAGAGCCTGCTCAACCCCCAGCAGCAGGAGCCCATGACCAGCGTTGCCTACCTGGGACCACGCGGCTCCTACTCGAGCCTGGCCGCCCGCAAGTACCTGGCCCGCTACAAGGATCAGGTGATCGAGGTGAACTGCCAGAACTTCCGCGAGGTGCTGGACACAGTGGAGTCGGGCCGCGCCGCCTTCGGGGTGCTGCCCATCGAGAACACCAGCTCGGGCTCCATCAACGAGGTATACGACGTGATGCAGCACACCACCCTCTCCATCGTGGGTGAGCTCACCTATCCCATCGAGCACTGCATCCTCACCGCCGTGCCCACCGAGATCGAACGCATCAAGACCTTCTACGCTCATCCCCAGGTGTTCCAGCAGTGCTCCCATTACCTCAGCAAGCTGGAAGGGGCGCGCCACGAGATCTGCGACTCCTCCTCCAGCGCCATGATGAAGGTGAAGGAGCTGGCAAGCCCGGAAGCGGCGGCCATCGGCAGCGCCGCCGGCGGCGAGCTCTATGGCCTCGACGTGCTGGCCGAGCAGCTCGCCAACCAGAAGGAGAACTACAGCCGCTTCATCGTGGTGGCGCGCAAGCCCATCGACGTGGCGCCCCAGATCCCGGCCAAGACCACCCTCATCATGTCCACCTCCCAGAAGCCGGGCTCCCTGGTGGAGGCGCTGCTGGTGCTGCGCAGCCACGAGATCAACATGACCAAGCTGGAATCCCGTCCGGTGCAGGGCAACCCCTGGGAGGAGATGTTCTACCTGGATGTCTCCGCCAACCTGCAGACCCCGGCCATGCAGGCCGCCCTGCTGGAGTTGACCAAGATCACCCGCTACATCAAGGTGCTGGGCTGCTACCCGAGTGAAGACGTCAAGCCGACCGCCGTGCCGCCCGTCTTGATGGGCAGCTGATGGGGAGCGGATCCCGCCCCTGCCACACAAAGGCGAGCCCCGGCTCGCCTTTGTGCTCTCTGCGCCCTCCCCGTGAGACGCGCCCAGTCCCGCCCTTCCCTTCCGGCGTTAAACCGCACTCCACCCCCTTCCTCGTGGACCCGGGATCCTGGCGCGGCTGTCTTTCCACTCACCATCAGGCCATCTTCCTCCCGTTGCGGCCCCCTTTTGCCGCCTGCCGGGCCTTTCTATCGTTTGGCTTTATTTAACGACATGGCTATATCGTTAGATTTCCCTAAACAAAAAAGCCGCCATTCCGGCGCCCGGGCACCTCTTGTTCGGCCTCAGCCCCGATTTTCCTCGCCACAGGCCGGATCCCGCTCGGCCATCAAGTCCGTTTCTCCTGCAGAAGACCAGCTCTCCCCCCAAGACGCCAATCCCGGTTATCCTCACCGCAGGCCAGTTATCCCCCAAGACGCCAACCCCGGTTATCCTCCCCAGGCCCTATCCCGTCCAAGGCGCCAACCCCGGTTATTCCCCGCAGATCCGAGCCCCTTCCCGACCAAACAAAAAGGCGAGCCTGCGCTCGCCTTTGTCTGTGCCGTGATGATCGCCGTGCTCATGCCGGCGCCCCCCGGACCCGCCCTAGAACTGGCCCGCCGTCAGCTGGTTCAGGTGATAGAGGTTGCGGGTGTCGAGCTCCAGCTCGGTGGCATAGGTGTTGCCACGGGGATAGGTCGCCACCACCCGGGCACCGCGCACCATGCCCGCCACCGACACATCCAGGGAGTTGGAGGTCTGGGTCAGGTCCTTGTAGCTGCTCTGGCCGCGCACCTGCTGGCCGTTGAGCTGCTCCGCCAGCTCCCGGTAGGCGTCCATCTTGGAGGCGCGGATCGCCTGCAACATCTTCTCGGACTGGGAGGGGCCGGGCTGGATGTCGATCACCGCATAACCCACCGCCTTGAGCACCGGGAAGTCATCGGGCTTCTCGCCCACGTCATAGTTCACCACCCGGTTGCCACTGCACGCCGTCAGCAACATGGCCATCAGGCAACCCAACAAGATTTTCATCGCTGTTTCCCCGTTTTCCTGTTCACCACACACCCGATGTGTCACGGCTCAATGTCAGCCAGCCCGCTTCACGCTTCATGACGCGCCACCTCAAGGGGTCAGGTTGACCAGATGGCCGGACGGGCTCTGGCCCCCCCGCATCAGGTAACCGCGATTGATGGAGGCCCGGCCAAAGGAGTTGCTGGCACCGGACAAATATTGTTTCGGGATCAGGCTCTGGGCCGTGGTCTCCACCATCTTGGTGCGCAGATCGATGATGCGGGCGTTGACCAGGATCCCCTGCTGATTGCGGCTGAAGGTGCCGGTCAGGATGCGGGAGATGGGCAGCCGGGACGAGAGATCCTTGTAGTTGCGGCTCATCACGAAGTCCCCCTGCGGGGTCACCTGGATGTTGCCCGTGGTCTTGAAGTCCACCACCACCTCACCGCGCCGGTTCAGCTCGTAGATGAAGCTCTCCTCGATCTGCTGCCCCATCCAGTTGGTGTCCTTCAGGGTGTCGAGATCGACAAAGGAGGCGACCGCAATGGGCTCGGTCAGGGTCGTGAGAGACTTGCGCTCCATCAGCTGATCCGTCATGCGGGCCACCAGCCAGTTGAGCTCCATCCCCTTCGCCGCCTGGCGGGGGTCTCCCAGCTCCCGATTGATGGGGTCGGCCGACCCGCAACCGACCAATGCCAGCGCCACCGCCAGCACCGTGATAACTCTCTTCATGGATACCTTTCCTGTATCTGCACCTGACCTGTTATCGGTCGCAACCGCCAACACTTGAGGCGGGAATGCGCGCAGGATCCTCGATGATCCCCGAGCAGAGGCGCGCACTGTGCCACCGGAGCCCACCGCGCGGGCTCCGGCCAGGGAAGAAGGCATGGTTCTTGCTTTTATTTGGTCACCCGCTCCGGTGCAGACCGGATCTGTGTCCAGGATCCCTGACCCGCCCCACCGGCGGCAGCGGGGTCGCCCACTCAAGGTGTTTGTTATGAAAGTTTCGCTGCTGTTCACCCTGCTGCTGGCCAGCCTGTCGGCCAGGGCCGAACTTATCGAGGCCCAGGGCAGTGCCGCCATTCTGGGGGGCGACGAGGTCTACGCCCGCGAGCAGGCGACCCGGGATGCCCTGCGCCAGGCGCTGCTGGCCAGCGGCGCCTCCGTCTCCAGCATCCAGCGCCTGGAAAACGGCAGCCTGCGCTCCGAGCAGATCCAGATCCGCTCCGGCGGCGACATCCGCCAGTACCGCCTCAAGCGCGAAGAGGTGCGCAACGGCCGCATGTACATCACCCTCGTGGCCGACATCCAGGCGGAGCGGCAGATCTGTCAGACCCAGCACTACGCCAAGGATTTGACGCTGGTGCGCCTGCGCATGCGCTACCCGGACCAGGCGAGCACCGGTGCCCTGGACGACATGCCCGCCGATCTCTCCCGCCGGCTGTTTGAAACCCTGGCGACGACGCCCCAGGTGGTCGCTCGCCAGTGGCTGGACGAGAATCTGCGCATCGACCCTCTCCATCTGCAACAGGGGGATCGCAGCGCCCTCGAGGAGATCAAGGCCCTGAGCCTGCGCACCGACAGCCAGTATCTGGTGCTCGGCAGCATCGACGACCTCTCCCTCGAGCCCCAGGGCAACGCCCTCACCAGCTGGTATGAGGATCCCGTGCGCAACTTCTCCATGCAGCTCTACCTGTTCGACGGCATCAACGGCAGCCTGCTCGGCCGCAAGGAGTACAAGGGCCGCGCCAATTGGACCTTCTCCAAGCGGGAACAGGTGGGCAGCAGCGGCGGCCAGTTCTGGCAGTCGAGCTTTGGCCAGGAGGTGGGCTACCAGTTGAAGGAGGCGGCCCAGGACATCGCCGCCGAACTCGCCTGTGCCCCCGTCACCGCCCGGATCGTGGCCCAGCACGAGCGCGGCCCCCACATCAACCTGGGCCGTCGCAACGGGGTCAAACTCGGGGACCAGTTCCGGGTCCAGCACAGCGCCGACTTCATCGACCCCTATGGCAAGTCCCGTGTGATGCGCAACCCCGCTGACGGTCTGTTCGAGGTGGTGCAGGTGTTCGAGGATGGCGCCATCATCAGCAGTCAGAACAAATATTCGCCGTTCAATGTCCAAATCGGTGACCTGGCCGTATTGGAATAGGAATCAAGGGTTTAAAAGCACAATGCTTCTTGTATAATGCCCGCCACAAGGTTCCCGTAGCTCAGCAGGATAGAGCGGTCCCCTCCTAAGGGACAGGCCACTGGTTCGACTCCAGTCGGGAACACCATACACAGCAGGGGGCTGGCATCGTCATGATGCCAGCCCCCTGTGCCTTTCTGGCCCAGGCGGCCAGCCCCGGCCCTCCCAGAAAAAGCCACCCGGCGCCAAGCGACGCGCCAGATACGGATCCCCGCTCGCCTGCTCCCTTCCTGACCGAAAGAACTGTCATCTACGCTTGAAGTGCGCCGTCCGGGATGACGGCCACTCCTCATCCGTTCGAGAAAAAAGAAGGACATCATGGCTAGCAAGAAAAAATCCAAAGCAGAACAGCCGGTACCGGTCACCGAGCCCAAGCCCCTTGGCAACAAGGCATACGAAAAGGCGCTGCGCCTCTTGCACGTGGAGCTGGTCAGGCTGCAGCAGTGGGTGGTGCACAAGGGGCTCAAGGTCTGCATCGTCTTCGAGGGGCGCGACGGGGCTGGCAAGGGGGGCACCATCAAGGCGATCACCGAGCGGGTCAGCCCCCGGGTCTTTCGGGTCGTCGCACTGCCCGCCCCCACGGAGCGGGAGAAGAGCCAGCTCTACTTCCAGCGCTACATCCCCCATCTGCCGGCGGCGGGGGAGATCGTCATCTTCGATCGCAGCTGGTACAACCGGGCCGGGGTGGAGCGCATCATGGGCTTTTGCAGCGAGGAGGCGAGCGACAAATTCCTGGCTGGCACCCCCATGGTGGAAAAAGCCCTGGTGGACTCTGGCATCATTCTGCTGAAGTACTGGCTGGAGGTGACCCCACAAGAGCAGGAGCGGCGGCTGCGGGATCGCATCGACGATGGCCGCAAGATCTGGAAGCTCTCCCCCATGGACATCAAGTCCTTCGATCGCTGGGATGACTACACCCGGGCGCGGGATGCCATGTTCATCGCCACCGACACCGCCTGGGCCCCCTGGTTCGTGGCCCACTCCGAAGACAAGAAACGGGTGCGCCTCAACATCATCTCCCACCTGCTGGCGCACATCCCCTACGAGGTGCTGCCGGCGGAGCCGGTAAAGCTGCCCAAGCGCAAGATAGGCAAAGTCAAACCATCGGATCACCCGCTTCGCATCGTGCCAGCCCTCTTCTAGCCAGGCGGGGTGAGCCCTGGCTCACCCCCCTTTCCCTTCCTGCCCAAAAGGACAACCGGCGCCGCCGGTATCACCCAATGGCTTGTTGTTGCTCACGTTTTCCCGTTTGCCTCCCCTATACTTCAGCGACATTCAGGTCTGGCCGAGCGAGGAGGCCCCCATGTTGCAACTGTTTGCCCTGCTGCTTGTCTGCCTGGTGCTCCCGGTGCGGGCACTGACCCTGACCCCGGTGGCGGGGGAGCTGCGCCACCCCTGGGGACTGGCCTTGCTGCCGGATGGCGGCTACCTCGTCAGCGAGCGCCCTGGGCGCCTGCTGCGCATCGACGCGGGTGGCAACCGCCATGTGGTCTCCGGCCTGCCGCCCCTCGCCGCCATGGGTCAGGGGGGTCTGCTCGATCTCGCCCTGGACAGCGATGGCTGGCTCTATCTCAGCTACAGCGAGCCGGGGGACGGGGGGGCTGGCACCGCCGTGGCCCGGGCCCGGCTGCAAAAAGAGGCCCTCGTCGACTGGCAACTGCTGTTTCGCCAAGAGCCCAAGGTGGCCGGCGGCGCACACTTCGGCTCCCGCCTGGTGCTGACGGAGGATGGCTATCTCTTCATCACCCTGGGGGATCGCTACAGCGAGCGGGAGCGAGCCCAGACGCTGGACAACCACCTCGGCAAGACGGTGCGTCTGCACAAGGATGGCCGGGTCCCCGCCGACAACCCCTTCGTCAAGACGCCGGGGGCCCTGCCGGAGATCTGGAGCCTGGGCCATCGCAACATGCAGGGGGCGGCCCTGCGCCCGGGCAGCCAGCAGTTCTGGGCTCACGAGCACGGTCCCCAGGGCGGGGACGAGGTCAACCTCATCCTGCCAGGCCACAACTACGGCTGGCCCAGAGTGACCTTTGGCGAGGAGTACGGGGGCGGCAAGATTGGCGTGGGCCAGAGCGCGCCGGGCATGACGGCACCGCGCTGGATCTGGGTGCCCTCCATCGCCCCCTCGGGCATGACCTTTTATCAGGGGGACTTGTTCAGGGAGTGGCAGGGGGATCTGTTCGTCGGCGCCCTGCGCGGCCAGGCCTTGTTGCGCCTGCACCTCGACGGAGACAAGATAGTGTCGGCGGAGCGGCTGCTGACCGATCTGGGGGAGCGGATCCGTACCGTCAAGGAGGGCCCCGACGGCGCCCTCTACCTGTTGACGGATTCAGGCCAGGGCCGCCTGCTCAAACTGACCCCATAGCATGAAAGGAGCAAGGATGAAGACGAATCGCATGCTGCTGGTGCTCTGCACCAGCCTCTGGTTGCTGGGCTGCAACACCATCCACGGGATGGGGCGGGACATCGAGAAGGCGGGGGAGGTGATCCAGGGCTCCGCCAAGCTGACGGACGCACCGGCCGCAGAGGGTCGCTGATCCCGGCCGGGTGGCGCCATGGTTCGCCCCCTGTCGTCCCTTTCCTTACCCCTGTTCGGCGCTGGCCACCAGACTGGCCAGCGGCGCCATGGTCACCCTGACCCCGTGCTGTGCCAATGCCTCGCGGGCGCTCTGGGGCAGTTGCTCGTCGGTGATCACCTGATCGATCGCATCCCAGCTCACCACGTTGAAAGTCCCCACCTTGCCATATTTGGACGAATCGCAGATGAGGATGCGGGTCGCCGCCGACTCCACTACGGCTCGCTTCACCGGCACCTTCTGTTCGCTCGGGGTGGAGATCCCATGACTGTCCCAGGAGGAGGCTGACAGGAAGGCGATGTCCAGATGGAGGTTGCGCAGGAAGTGGGCGGTGGCCTCCCCGGCACAGGACTGGTTCTCGCGAATGACCTGGCCCCCGGTGTGATAGAGGCGGCAGCGGCCGTGCTCGATGAGGTAGGCGCAGACCATGAAGTCGTTGGTCACTATCATCAAGTCTTCCCGAAGCGCCAGCTCCCGGGCCAGCTCCAGGGAGGTGGTACCGGCATCCAGATAGACGGTGCTCCCCTCACTCACCTGGGCGGCGGCGAGCCGGGCAATGGCCAACTTGGCCCCCTGCATCAGGCTGCGCTTGGCGGCGTGGGAGGGCTCGCTCTTGATCCGCTGGGAGAGGCTGACCCCGCCGGAGACAGAGAGTACCCGCCCCTGCTCCTCCAGCTTCTGGATGTCGCGCCTGATGGTCATGTGGGAGACCTGCAGCCAGTCGGTCAGCTCCACTATGCTGACCACGCCGCGCTCTGCCAGCAGTTGCAGGATACGTTGCTGTCGCTCTACGGGAATCATCTTGCCTCGCGCCTCGGGAAAAGGAAGGCGCCATTCTACCCCAGCGACCTGGGAAAAAATGATAAATAAGCTCGAAGGGGCTCACGAATCACATTTATTCACATAGAAAACGCCAAAAATTGACTCGAAAGAATCTCAAGCCTCATAAATAACAAAAATTAACACGCAATAAGTTATTTTTTGTGACACCTGCCTGATATTTCACCGCCACAAGCCTCTACTATCTGCTCATCAGTCGTTATCGAGGAATCACGAGATGAGCACTCCCTATCATGTTGCTGTCATCGGCCTGGGGGCCATGGGCATGGGCGCCGCCCGCTCCTGCCTGCGGGCCGGGCTCACCACCTACGGCATCGATCTCAATGCAGAGGCGCGCAACCAGCTGCAACAGGCCGGTGCCGCCGCCGTCATGGCCGATGCCCGCCCCCTGGCGGAGACGCTCGATGCGGTGTTGCTGCTGGTGGTCAACGCCGCCCAGGTGCGCCGCATCCTGCTCGGCGACGAGGGGCTGGCTCGCCACCTGAAGCCGGGCACCGCCATCATGGTCTCTTCCACCATCGCCGCCGAAGAGGCGAGCGCCCTGGCCGCCGAGCTGGCGCAGATGGGACTGCCGATGCTGGATGCGCCGGTTTCCGGCGGCGCCATCAAGGCCGATGCCGGCGAGATGACGGTGATGGCCGCAGGCTCCGACGCCGCCTTCGACAAGCTGGCCCCGGTGCTGGATGCAGTGGCAGGCAAGGTCTACCGGGTCGGCAGCGAGCCGGGCCAGGGCAGCACGGTCAAGATCATCCACCAGCTGCTGGCCGGGGTGCACATCGCGGTGGCCGCCGAGGCCATGGCCCTGGCCAGCCGGGCCGGCGTATCCCTGGATCTCATGTATGACGTGGTGACCCATGCCGCCGGCAACTCCTGGATGTTTGAAAACCGCATGCCCCGGGTGCTGGCCGGTGACTACCAGGCCCGCTCCGCAGTGGACATCTTCGTCAAGGATCTCACCCTGGTGGCGGACACCGCCAAGGCGCTGCGCTTCCCGCTGCCGCTGGCGAGCACGGCGCTGAACATGTTCCTCGGCGCCAGCAACGCAGGGTACGGCCAGGAAGATGACAGCGCCGTCATCAAGATCTTTTCCGGCATCCAGCTGCCGGGTCAGGAGGAGCAAGCATGAAACTCGGTGTCATCGCAGACGACTTCACCGGCGCCACCGACATCGCCGGTTTCCTGGTGGAGAACGGCCTCTCCACCCTGCAACTCGCCGGCGTGCCGGAGCATGACGGGGATCTGCCCCCGGTCGATGCCGTGGTGATCAGCCTCAAGAGCCGTTCCTGCCCCGCGGGCGAAGCGGTGCGCGACTCTCTGGCGGCCCTCGACTGGCTCAGGGCCCGCGGCTGCCCGCGCATCTACCAGAAGTACTGCTCCACCTTCGACAGCACGGCGGCGGGCAACATCGGCCCCGTCACCGACGCCCTGCTGGCGGCGCTTGGCCAGAACTTCACCCTGATCTGCCCGGCCCTGCCGGTAAACGGTCGCACCGTCTATCAGGGCAACCTCTTCGTCGGCGCCCAGCCGCTCGCCGAGTCCGGCATGCGCCATCACCCCATCACCCCCATGACCGACAGCAACCTGCTGCGGCTGATGGAGGGGCAGGCCCAGGGCCGTGCCGGTCTGGTGCCGTTCAATACCATCGCACAGGGTCCCGGCGCCATTGCCGACGCCTTTGAGCAGCTAACGCAAGCGGGTGTGCGCTACGCCGTGGTCGACACCCTGACCGAGCAGCACCTGCTGGACATCGCCACCGCCGCCCTCGACATGCCCCTGGTGACCGGCGGATCCGGCCTCGCCATCGGCCTGGCCCGTCAGCTTGGGAGCGGCGATCTGCAGGGTGCCCGCGAAGCGGGCTGGCCCAGAGGCACCCGCGCCGCGGTGCTGTCGGGCTCCTGCTCCGAGATGACCAACCGTCAGGTGGCCCGCTATCGCCAGCACGCTCCTGCCCTGGCGCTGGATGTGGTGCGCTGCCTCGAGGATGCCGACTACCCGGCCGAGCTGGCGCGCTGGGTACTGGACCAGCCCCGTACCCCGGCGCCGCTGGTCTACGCCACCACCAGCCCGGCAGAGCTGGCCCGCATTCAGGAAACCCACGGCCAGCAGGCGGCCAGCGATGCGGTGGAACACTGCTTTGCCCGCCTCGCCCAACTGCTGCAAGGCGCCGGCGTGGACCGCTTCATCATCGCCGGTGGCGAGACCTCGAGCCGGGTCACCCAGGCCCTCGGCGTCAAGGCGTTCCACATAGGCCCGCAGATCGCCCCCGGTGTGCCCTGGGTGCGGGCCATCGACGCCCCCCTGTCGCTGGCCCTCAAGTCCGGCAATTTCGGGAGCGACGACTTCTTCGACAAGGCTCAGGAGTACTTCCATGACTGAACAGGCACTGCGCGACACCATGGTGATGCTGGGGGCCTCCCTCTTCCAGCGCGGATATGCCACCGGGGGCGCCGGCAACCTCTCCGCCCTGCTGCCGGACGGCACCCTGATCGCCACCCCGACCGGCTCCTGCCTGGGACGGCTCAGCGCCGACAGGCTCTCTCACGTCAACCTGCAGGGGGAACACCTGGGAGGTGATCGCCCCTCCAAGGAGGTGGCCTTCCACCTCGCCATCTACCACAACAATCCGGACTGCCGGGCCGTGGTGCACCTGCACTGCACCCACCTGACCGCCCTCTCCTGTCTGGAGGGGCTGGATCCGGCCAACGTCATCCGCCCCTTCACCCCCTACTACGTGATGCGGGTCGGCCAGTTGCCGCTCATCCCCTACTACAAGCCGGGGGATGCCCGCATCGCCGAGGAGCTGGGGCGCCGCGCTCCCGAAGGCAACGCCTTCCTGCTTGCCAACCACGGCCCCGTGGTGACGGGCAAGGATCTGGTGGATGCGGTCAACAACATGGAAGAGCTGGAGGAGACGGCGCGCCTGGCACTGATGCTTCATGGCCAGTCCATCCGCTACCTGAGCGAACCCGAAATTGATGAATTGAGGAGGATGAAACCATGAGCAAGTTTGCAGCCAATCTCACCATGCTGTTTACCGAGGTGCCGTTCCTGGAGCGCTTCGCCGCCGCCCGCGACGCAGGCTTCGAGGCGGTGGAGTTCCTCTTCCCCTACGAGTGGCCGGCCGCAGAGCTGGGCCGCCGCTTGCGCGAGCAGGGGCTCTCTCAGGCCCTGTTCAACATGCCGCCGGGCAACTGGGGCGCGGGGGAGCGCGGCATGGCCGCCATCCCGGGGCGGGAAGCGGAGTTTCGCGGCCACCTGCCAAGCGTGCGTGACTATGCCCTGGCGCTCGGCTGCACCAAGGTACACGCCATGAGCGGCATCGTGGACCCTGCTCATAGCCTCTCGGCCCACCGCCAGACCCTGATCGACAACATCCGCTTCGCCGCCGACTTCCTGGCCGAAGACGGCATCAAGGTACTGCTCGAGCCGCTCAACGATCGGGATGTGCCCGGTTACTTCCTGGCCCACCAGCTCGACGCCCTGGCCTTGGTGCAGGAGATAGACAGACCCAACGTGGGGGTGCAGCTCGACCTCTATCACGCCCAGATCATGGACGGGGATCTCACCCGTCTCATCGGCAAGCTGGGCCCGGCCATCGGCCACGTCCAGATCGCCTCGGTGCCGGATCGCCACGAGCCGGACGAGGGGGAGATCGCCTACCCCCACCTGTTCAAGGCGCTGGCGCAGGCGGGCTACCACGACTGGATAGGCTGCGAGTACAACCCCAGAGCCGGCACCCGGGAAGGGCTGGGCTGGCTGACACAACAATAACGACCCTGAACATGAACGAGTCTGAGGATAACAAGATGCAGATCATCATCACCGGCGGCGGTGGCTTCCTGGGCCAGAAACTGGCCCGGGCCCTGCTGCAAGGCCCCCACCCCTTCACCGAGCTGCTGCTGGTGGACATCCAGCAGCCGCAATCCCCCCTGCCGGACCCCAGGGTTCGCTGTCTGCGGGCCGACCTCACCGAAGCCGGTGTCGCCGAGTCCCTCATCAGCGAGCGGACCGCCGTGGTCTACCACCTGGCGGCCATCGTCAGCAGCCACGCGGAGCAGGACTTCGATCTCGGCTGGCAGGTCAACCAGGACACCACCCGCACCCTGCTGGAGGCGTGCCGCCATGCCCGGCCGGGCATCCGCTTCGTCTTCACCAGCTCGCTCGCCGTCTATGGCGGCCCGCTGCCGGAGCTGGTGAATGACGGTACCGCCCTGACCCCCACCTCCTCCTACGGCGCCCAGAAGGCCATGGGGGAACTGCTGGTCAACGACTACAGCCGCAAGGGCTTCGTCGACGGTCTGGTATTGCGCCTGCCCACCATCTGCGTGCGGCCGGGCAAGCCGAACCGCGCCGCCTCCTCCTTTGTCAGCAGCATCATCCGCGAGCCGCTGCAAGGGGAGAGCGCCATCTGCCCGGTGAGCCCGGATCTGCGCCTGTGGCTCTCCAGCCCCGCCACCGTGGTCGCGAACTTCCTGCTGGCGGCCAGACTTCCCGCCACCGGTGACGCCCGCAGCATCAACCTGCCCGGCATCAGCGTGACAGTTGGCGAGATGCTGGAGGCCCTCGCACGGGCCGGTGGCCAGGCGGCCCGGGATCGGGTGCAGTTTGCCGCCGATCCGGCCATCGAGTGCATCGTGGCGAGCTGGCCGGGACGCATCGACAACCAGCGGGCCAGCGCCCTCGGCTTCGCGGCAGACAGGACGTTTGCCGACATCATCGACAGTTTCATCACCCATGACATGCAGGAGGCATCATGAGCGACATCCCAACCCCCATCATCGGTCTCATCATCGCGGTCTTCGTGCTGGTGTTCCTGGTCATCCGCACCCGGGTGCACGCCCTGATCGCCATGCTGGCGGCGGCCTGCATCGCCGGGATCACCGGCGGCATGAGCATCGACAAGACCCTCACGGTGATCACCCAGGGCTTTGGCTCCACCCTCGGCAGCATCGGCATCGTCATTGGCCTCGGGGTCATGATGGGTCGCCTGCTTGAGGTGTCGGGCGCCGCCGAACAGATCGCCTACAGCTTCATCAAGTGGCTCGGCAAGCGCCGCGAGGAGTGGGCCCTGGCCATCACGGGCTACATCGTCAGCATCCCCATCTTCGTGGATTCCGCCTTCGTCATCCTCTATCCGGTGGCCAAGGCGCTGGCGAAAAGCGGCAAGCGCTCCCTGCTCACCCTGGGGGTGGCACTCGCGGGCGGCCTGGTGGTAACCCACCATACCGTGCCGCCGACCCCGGGCCCGCTGGGGGTTGCCGGCCTGTTTGGCGTGGACATCGGCGCCATGCTGCTGACCGGCATGGCCCTGGCCATCCCCTGCGTGCTCGGCATCGTCTTCTACGCCCAGTGGCTCGACAAGAAGTACCCCGAGTTCGGTGCCCAGGCCGCCCAGACCCCGGACGAGCTGCAAGCCACCTATGAGCAGTACCTCAAGGAGAAGGAGGGCAAGACCCTGCCGAGCCTGACCCTGTCGCTGCTGCCGATCCTGGTGCCCATCGTGCTCATCTTCGTCAAGGCCATCTTCACCACTCTGGCCACCCTGGAGGGCATGGACGGCCTGATGGCGAACCCCCTGGTGCAGGGCATCAACTTCATCGGCACCCCCATCATCGCGCTGGCCATCAGCGTGCTGCTGGCGGTCTACACCCTGGTCCCGCACATGGACAGGCACGCCACCGCCGCCCGCCTGGAAGAGGGGCTGCAATCCGCCGGCATCATCCTGCTGGTGACCGGTGCCGGCGGGGCGCTGGGGGCCGTGCTGCGCGACAGTGGCGCGGGTCAGCAACTGGCCGAGCAGATCGCCCAATTGCCCATCTCCCCCATCCTGATCCCCTTCATCGTGGCGACCCTGGTGCGCCTCATCCAGGGATCCGGCACCGTGGCCATGGTGACGGCGGCCTCCATCTCCGCCCCCATCCTGGCGCAGATCCCCGGGGTCAACATGCTGCTGGCCGCCCAGGCCGCCACCATGGGGTCGCTCTTCTTCGGTTACTTCAACGACAGCCTGTTCTGGGTGGTCAACCGCATGATGGGGATCTCCGACGTCAAGCAGCAGATGATCGTCTGGTCCATCCCGACCACCATCGCCTGGGCCATCGGCGGCACCGGCGTCGCCCTGCTGAACCTGCTGTTCGGCTCCGGCGGCACCTGGTTCGACCCCGTGCTGCCGCTGCTGGTGCTGGCCCTCATCGTCTGGTACGTCAAGGGGCAGTCCCTGGCTCCGGCGGCAGGGGCCGTCCCGAGCCGGGAGTCATAACCCGCACCGTCACGGCAACGCTGTGTGACGAGGGCCAGTCTGCTAGACTGGCCCTCTTTTTCGTTCATTCATCTTGCAAAGGAGTGTTGGATGCCTGCGTCTTCCTGGTGGGACAAGTCCACCGGTTTTGCCCTGCTCACCATCTTGCTGTGGGCCTCCCTCGCCGCGCTCACCTCCCGGATCACCAGCGTCTCGCCGCTGGTGCTGGTGGGGCTGGTGCTGCTGTTCTGCGGGGCGGGCACCCTGCCATTCTGGCGCCAGTGGCGCGCCAGCCCCCTCACCTGGCTGGTGACCATCACCGCCCTGCTGCTCTATCACCTGCTGCTGTTCACAAGCTTTCGCCACGCCCCCGTGCTGGAGGCAAACCTCATCAACTACCTCTGGCCGCTGTGCATCATCCTGTTCACCCCCTTGCTGCTGCCGGGTCATCCCCTGAGCCTGCACCATCTGCTGGCCGGGGCCCTGGGTCTCGCGGGATCGGTGCTGGTGATGGTCGATGGTCACCTGCAGTTGCAACAGGCCCATCTGCCCGGCTACCTGCTGGCCCTCGGCGCCGCCATCGTCTGGGGCGCCTATTCCGTGCTCTCACGCCGCCTGCCTCCCGCTCCCGCCGTGGTCACGGCCGCCGCCTGCCTGCCCGCCGGGCTCCTGGCCCTGCTGCTGGCATGGATGCTGGAAGGCCCCTTGCCATTCGCCCGGATCCCCCAGGGGGACTGGCTGCTCATCGCCGGGCTCGCCCTCGGCCCCATGGGGGCGGCCTTCGTCACCTGGTATCTGGCGCTGCGGGACGGGGATCCGCGCCGCATCGGTGCGCTCGCCTACCTCACTCCCTTGCTGAGCACCCTGCTGCTGGTCTGGCTCAACGGCGAGGCGCTCACCCCGCGCCATCTGCTGGCGGGGGGACTCATCATGGGCGGCGCCCTGCTCGGCCTGCTGGTGAAGAGCCCAAGTCAACGGGAGCTGGCACGGCCACTGTCATAAAAACGCCATCAGACCTGATTAAGCTCGCGCCCATTGCGTGATTCAAGCAGGAATCTGATGTGAAAATTGCCCATTTTGCCTCCCTCTCTTCCCTCGTCTTGCTGCTGGTGGCCGGTGTCCAGGCCACCGCGCTCTATCATGGCTGGCAACAATTCAACCACTCGGCCCAGGCCCAGCGTCTGCAGGAGCGCCTGCAACAGCAACTGAGCGGTCCGCTGCAGGGGGCGCTTCGCGACTATCTCGGCAGCGGGGATCCCCTGCTGCTGGCCCAGGCCCAGGGAGTGCGCCAGCAGGCGCTGGCCCTGTTGTCCCGCCTGGAGGATCCCCAGACCCAGCCGCTAAACGCCCGGCTTGAGCAGATGAAAACCCGCATTGACGGCGACTATCTGGCGGCGGGCAAGCTCTCCGGCAACAGCCAGTGGTTGCTGCAAAATGCCGAGAACGAGTTGACCACCCAGGCCAAAGCCTTGCTCCGTTACGGCCAGCAGGGGGCTGCCGCCGGGCGGGATCCGGCCCTTGCCGAGCAGTATCGCCAGGGGGCGGCCGACATCCTGACCGCCCTCCCCTCCCTCGCCCACCAGCGCCAGAACTACATGGAGCAGGCGAGTGCCAAGCGTCTCGAAGGGCTGCAATTCGAGCTGGCTGCCCTGCAAAAGCAGGCGGACGCCCTGGCCGCCCTGCCGAGCATGGAGCTTTTCGAGGAGGCACCGGCCGACGAATTCACCCTGGGAGAGCCGATACGCAAGGAGCTCGGGGATCAGCCCAAAGCCGAGCTGACCTCCCTGCTCAAGCGCTATCCCCAGGAGCTGGAAAACAGCCGCAAGACGCTGCAACAGCAGCAGGCCGCTCGTCAGATGGTGCAGCAGGACATCACCCAGCTGCTGCAAGCGGGGGAGCAATTGGGTGAACAACTCGCCGCCGCCCGTCAGACCATGAACCGGGAGCTGGCCACCGTGCTCGGCGTGCTGGCGCTCTGCCTGGTCGTGGTGGCCCTGCTGTTCGCCCTGGTGCAGCGTCGCTGGCTGGTCAGGCCCCTGCTGCAACTGCGGGCAGCCTTCCTGCAGCTCGACGCCACGGGTCAGGCCCAGCTGCTGACCCCGGGGCGCGAGCGCAACGAGCTGGCGGACATCGTCGCGAGCTACAACCGCCTGATACAGCGCCTGCAACAGGATCAGCAGCAGAAAGAGGGCCAGCTATCGGCGGTGTCGCAAAGTCTGCAAGGGATGGTCAACCAGGTGCAGGAGATCCATCACAGCACCCGCACCACGGAGCAGGCGGTGGACGAGAGTGACACCATGATGCAGGAGCTCAACCAGCTCGCCAGCGAGGTGCACCAGGTCGCCGCCGAAATCGCCCAGCACGCCCAGCACAATGAACACTCCATGAGCCAGAGCGAGCGGCTGGTCGGGGGCATGCTGACGGCTACCGCCCAGACCGGGCTCGCCATCGACGAGAGCAGCGGCGCCCTGGCCCAGCTGACCCGCTCGGTGGAGGACGTGACTGCCATCGTCGACGTCATCGGCCATATCTCCCAGCAGACCAACCTGCTGGCCCTCAACGCCGCCATCGAGGCGGCCAGGGCCGGGGAGCAGGGACGCGGCTTCGCGGTGGTAGCCGACGAGGTGCGCCACCTCTCCGCCGACACCCAGCGCTCCCTCGGCCAGATCACCGAGATCCTTGCCAGCCTCACCCAGGCGGGGGATCAGCTCGCCACCGTGCTGGCCCGCATCACCGCAGAGGCCGCCGAGCAGCGCCAGCAGGCGGAGCAGCTGCGCCAGACCACCCTGACGGTGCGGGAGATGGCGCGCAGCACCGCCGTCATCGCCCTGCAGGGCGCCGACAATGCCAAGAGCCAGGAACACAGGCTGGCGAGCTTCGCCGCCCTCATCGGTCGCATCAGCCAGCACGCCCGCCAGGGCAGTCGTCTCTCGGTACAGGTCTCGGAGCACATACACCACCAGGCCCAGCAGATCCCCCGGATCCTGAGCCAGGCCTGATAACCCCGGGTCTGGCTCGCACCAGACCCGGGGCGCGCTCCCTGTCTACCTGCCCGCGGTACGGCCTTGCCGCAACCCTTCTCTTGATGCTCCCGTCATGTCCTCACGGGCGATGACGGGTTGCCTCATCCATTCAGTCACAGGCTCCCTCACCCCTTTCACATCTCTGGTCCCCCTGTCTGTCGGGGCAACGGCTCACGCTCACGACAGTGGGCATCCCGCCGGACTCATCTTTTTTTGTGATACAAAATTATATGTTGCCACCGGGTTAACAAAGAAAGTTCTGCCTTGACGGCAAGATCTGCGCAGGAGAACGGTGAAATCACCATGAAAGCGCTGTCATTGCCGACATGAGTGGCCTGGGAGTGCCCACACCAAGAATCATGATTATTTGCACTCGGTCATATTTTTGAAACTTGCCGGGAACTTTACATTGATATTTCGCACCGCGAACGTACTCTTGGTGATGTCAGATCGCCAAGGATCGACAGCCAAAAAATAACGACTGTAACGATGCAGATAGCCCCGACCGATGCGCCAAGGCATCAGGCACAAGGGCACGACAGAGAACCATTTTTTTGCCCTTCGGGGTGTTGATTGCAATGCCAATACCGAGCGGCGGGTGCCTACCCGGCTGCCGGATAAAAAAGCTAAGTCCATAAAATCAGGAGCAATAACAAATGGAAAAAGTGATCTTCAAGCGCGCCGCGTTGAGTGCTGCCGTGGTCGCGGCACTGGTCGCACCCGGCATGGCGTTCGCCGCTCAAGACATGATGAGCCCGGAATACGGCAAGTCCTACAGTGCCTTCATCGACGAAGGCAAGCTCACCGGTGGCCTGTTCTACTTCCAGCGTGAGCGTGATCGCGTCCAGGCCGGTCCGGGTCAGGATGGCAAATACCACTCCAACCTGAGCCATGCCACCACCCAGGCAGCCCTGAACTTCAACTCCGGCTATGCATGGGGTGTGGTCGGCGTCGACGTGGGCGGCTTCGGTGCCTACGACCTGGCCGTTGACGAGAGCAATGGCGTCAACGAAGAGAACGAGTTCTCCTTCTGGGGCGACAAGTGGGGTTCAGGTGGTGACGGCGTTCCCGAGAACGGCTTCAGCCTCTCCAACGCCGCCCTGAAATTCAAGTTCGGTGACGCGGTCACCGCCAAGGGTGGTTACACCCAGCTCTATGTACCCGGCATCCTCGGCGTCAACTGGTCCTATCAACCCGGTACCTACCGTGGTGGCCAGATCGAAGGCACCTTCGGCGGCCTCTACCTGACCTATGCCATCGCCGACGAGTACAAGGCTCCCTGGTTCAAGAACACCACAGGCTTCTCCAAGAGCAGCCCCTATGCCAGCGATCCCTTCACCGATGCGAACAAGATCGACTACATCCACGGTCTGGCCGCTCGCTACACCTTCGAGAACGGCACTGCCGTCACCGCCGGCTTCGGTCAGTCCGAAGGCTACATGGACAGCTACCACTTCAAGCTGGCCCACAAGTTCGACGTACTGGGTGGCCTGAACACCAGCTACCAGTTCTACGGTTCCGACACCGAGAACAGCGACTATGACGGCCTGGCCTGGCAACAAGCCCTGACCGCCAGCTGGGCAGCCGGCCCCTATGGCTTCCGTCTGGAAGGCCTGTGGACCAAGGCTGAAGGGGATCTGGGCAACTACCTGCCCCGTCTGACCCGCGGCTACGGCAACTCCCAGGGCGCGAACGAAATCTGGTGGGATTCCCGCTCCGACTGGAACCACAACGACGAGAAGGCCCTGTTCTTCGGCGTGACTCGTTCCCTGGATGATCTGGTGGGTGCACCGGGCTGGGGCGTGGGTGTCTCCGGTGCCTACGGCTGGGATGCCAACAACGGCGACAAGTCCCTGGAAGGTGGCAAAGAGTGGGCAGCCAACTTCGACGTCATGTACACAGTGCAGGACGGCAAGCTGAAGGGCACCCTGTTCAAGCTGCACTACACCGACTACAACAACGAACAGGACGACAAGGGTAGCTGGTACTACCCGAACATGTTCAGCTCCGAGCATGACGTCAAGTTCCACATCATCATGCCGTTCACCATCATGTAATCAGGCATCTGACGTGACCGAAAACCGGGCCTCTGGCCCGGTTTTGTTTTTGGTGGCACCACGCTACCATGCCAACTTCGGGCCACCTGCCGGCCGTCAATCAGGACCATGCTCATGCCCCATCCCTTCGTGCTCGTCACCGGCTGCTCCAGCGGCATCGGCCTCGCCGCCGCAAGAAAGCTCGGCGCCCTGGGCTTCACCGTCATCGCTTCCGCCCGCAAGGCCGAGGATGTGGCCCTGCTGCAGCAGCAGGGTCTGTTGGCGGTGCAACTGGATCTGGCGGACAGCGCCAGCATAGAGCGAGGGGCGGCAGAGGCGCTGGCCCTGGCCGAGGGGCGCCTCTACGGGCTGTTCAACAACGGCGCCTACGGCCAGCCCGGTGCGCTGGAAGATCTGCCCACCGAGGCGCTGCGCGAGCAGTTCGAGACCAACCTCTTTGGCTGGCATCACCTCATTCGCCAGGTATTGCCCCCCATGCTGGCGGTAGGCGAGGGGCGCATCGTGCAGAACAGCTCGGTGCTTGGCCTGGTGGCCATGAAGTATCGTGGCGCCTACAACGCCAGCAAGTTCGCGCTGGAAGGCTATACCGACACCCTGCGCCTGGAACTCGCGGGCAGCGGCGTGCACATCAGCCTGATCGAACCTGGCCCCATCGACACCCGGTTTCGCGCCAATGCCCGGGAGGCCTTCCTGCGCCACATAGACCCCGCCACCAGCCGCCATCAGGACGCCTATGCCCAGACGCTGGCCAGGCTGGAGCGCGAAGGGGGGGCCCGCGGCTTTACCCTGCCAAGCGAGGCCTGCATCCCGCCGTTAGTGCATGCGCTCACGAGCAAGCGTCCCAGGCACCGCTACCCGGTCACCTTCCCGACCAAATTGTTTACCGTGCTGCGCCGCCTGCTGCCAAGCCGCTGGCTGGACAAGCTGCTGATCAAATCCGCCTGATAAAGGTGCCCTCGGCGGGCCTCCTCTTGACATGCACCTGTCTTAGCAACGATGCCCGCTCAATAGTGCTGGCCGTTGCTGTAGTAGTGACTCTTGACGATGGGCAGCACCTGCACCACCACATAGGTCTGCTCCCCCAGCACCCCTTTCAGGTGGCGGGTGATGAGGGCGGCGGCGGCATCCTGCATCTCCTGCGGTCGCTCGAACCAGACCAGCTCCACGAAGGGAAAACCGGCTTCGGGCTGGCCATCTCGTACCCACTGGCTCGGCACGCACTCCAGGGTGACGAACTCCGGCTTGCCACCGGTCAGGGCGCAGAGGTCCGCCATCAGGGGGGCGCTTATCCGCTGCAGGGTGTCGACAGAAACTGCCCGAAAACGAAGGTGGGGCATGGGAAACCTCTTGGCTGTGACAAATGAGGACTTATCATAGAGCACTCATCCCGCTCACATAAGGTGCCTCATGAGATTCCATCCCACGCTGCTCTCCTTCCTGCTCTGCCTGCTGCTGCCGCTCCATGCCATGGCCGATCCGGCCTTCTACCGCATCAGCAAGGGCAACGAACAGCACTGGCTGCTGGGGTCCATCCACGCGGGCAAACCCTCTCTCTATCCCCTGCCGGACCCGGTGGAGCGCGCCTGGCAGCAGAGCCGCGCCCTGGTGATGGAGGTGGACATGACCCACATCAGCCAGGAGCAGTGGCAGGAGATGGGCGCCATCACCCGGCTCGTCGACGGCAAGACCCTCAAGGATCACCTGCCCATCGACCTCTACCGTCGCACTCTCATCGCCGCGGGCCAGAACGGTCTGAACGAGAGCATGCTGGCCCCGCTGCGTCCCTGGTTTGCGGCCATTACCCTGACCCAGGCGGCCCTGGAGCGCACCGGCTATCGCGGTGAATACGGTGTCGACCAGCACTTCGCCAAGCGGGCGAACGACGGCGGCAAGCCCATCGTCGGGCTGGAGACCCTGCTGGAGCAGCTCGGCTATCTCGCGAGCGTCGGCGACAACCAGACCTTGATGCTGGAGAGCACCCTGGACGAGCTGCCCGACATCCAGCAGGGGTTCGACGCCGTGATGACCGCCTGGCAGAACGGGGACGAGGCCACCCTCATCAATCTGCTCAGGGAGGAGATGGCGCCGCCCAAGCTGCAAGCCTGGCTGGAACAGACCCTGCTGGCAGAGCGCAACCGCAACTGGGTCAAGAAGTGGCCCAGCCTGCCGAACGAGAGCTTTATCGTGGTAGGGGCCCTGCATCTTTACGGCGAGCATGGGCTGCTCGCCCTGCTGGAGCAGCAGGGCTGGCGCATCACGCCCCTCACCGAACCGACCCTGGAGAAAGCAAAATAGCGTCCAGTCCGGCGACCTGACGCGCCGGATGCGCGTCGGCTCACAGAATTTGCTGCCGATTAAATAACCAGAGAGGGAGTTGATCGAGATCATCCCCTCCCTCCTGAAGAGGTATCTATCATGCCTGTCACCGCCCAGTGACAGGAGTGAACGAGATGGAATTCTGGATGAACCTGATGTTCGGCAACAGCGTGGGGCTGATGTCCATGCTGGTGATTTTCGGCACCTTCCTGCTCATCAGCGCCTATGCGGTCTATTTCATCTACAAGGTGATGCACGCAGAGCCGCCCAAAGAGGGGCAATAACCAGGCTCGCTCAGACCGCCCTCCCCGGCAGGGCCGGGGCCCGCGAGCGTTGCCATTCTAAGGCCCACCAAGGCCCGCTATACTGGCTCCCTCATTTTCATGCGGGGAGCCTGCCGTGTCTCATAACGACGAACTCTCACTGTTCCTGCAGGAAGTGGCCGACGTGCGGCCCCTTCGCAGCGACCATATCGCCCCCGTTGCGGGCAACAACCAGCCCACCGAGGCGCAACTCGCGCGCCGGGAAGCCGCCACCGCCGAACAACTCACCCTGGATCACCTTGGCACGGAAGCAGTCGAGATGCTGGACCCCCACGCCATCGTCGGCTTCAAGCGTGACGGCGTGCAGGAGGGGGTCTACAAGAAGCTGCGCCTTGGCAAGTACGAGCTGCAAGGCTCCCTCGACCTGCACCACAAGACGCTCAACGAGGCCCGTATCGCCCTGGTGCAGTTCATTGCCGAATGCGAAGTGCGGGATATCCGCTGCCTGCTGATCCTGCACGGCAAGGGGGAGCGCAGCACCCCGCGTGCCCTGCTCAAGAGCCATGTCAGCGCCTGGCTGCCACAGTTGCCTTCGGTGATGGCCATGCACAGCGCCGAGCGCCGCCACGGCGGCAGCGGTGCGCTCTACGTATTGCTGCGCAAGAGCGAGCGCAAGAAGGCGGAAAACCGCGAACGGCACCAGAAGCGCCTCGGCTGACTGCCTGAGGGTGGCACCAGGGTGGATGGCAGTGCTAGCATCGGGCGGCCCCGATCATGCCAGGTACGGGGTGCATACCATCAGGGACGATAACAAGGACAATCCCATGTCATACCAGAAACTCGAACAACATCAGCAACAACAGCACCGCCTCTCCCACCTCTCCGCCATCTGCGGCTGGGATCAGGCCGCCATGATGCCGGAGGGGGGCAACGAGGCCCGCGCCGAGGCGATGGCGGAGCTCGGCGTGCTGATCCACGGCAAGCGCACCGCCCCCGAGCTTGGGGAGTGGATTGCCAAGGCAGAGAGTGAACCGCTGGACGAGCACCAGCGTGCGAACCTGCGGGAGATCAAGCGCCAGTGGCAGGATGCAAGCCTGCTGCCGGGGGCGCTGGTGGAGGCGCTGTCGCTCGCCGGCAGCAAATGCGAGCACGCCTGGCGTCGCCAGCGCAAGGAGAACGACTGGGCAGGTTTTGCCCCGAACCTCGAGGAGGTGGTGCGCCTGTCGCGGGAGGTGGCGACCTTGCGCGCCGACGCGCTCGGGGTGCGCCCCTATGACGCCATGCTGGCGCTGTACGAGCCCGGCATGACGAGCGCGAGGCTGGATCAGATCTTCGGCGATCTGACGAGCTGGCTGCCCGGCCTCATCCAGACCGTGAGCGAGCGGCAGAAGAGCGACACCCTCCTCACCCCGCAAGGCCCGTTCCCGGTTGCGACGCAGCAGGCGCTCGGCCAGGAGGTGATGGGACTGCTCGGCTTTGATTTTGCTCACGGCCGGCTCGACGTGAGCAGCCACCCGTTCTGCGGCGGCGTGCCGACGGACGTGCGCATCACCACGCGCTACAACGAGCAGGAGTTCGTCTCCAGCCTGATGGGCATCGTCCACGAGACGGGTCACGCGCGTTACGAGCAGGGCCTGCCGCGCGCACGGCTCGGCCAGCCGGTGGCCGAGGCGCGTTCCATGGGCATTCACGAGAGCCAGAGCCTGTTCTGCGAGATGCAACTCGGCCATCACCCCGCGTTCCTTGCACAGATTGCACCGCGCATCCGCGCACACTTCGGCGAACAGGCCGCGCTCGCCCCCGCGAACCTCGAGAAGCTGTACAACAGGGTCGAGCCCGGCTTTATCCGCGTCGATGCGGACGAGGTCACCTACCCGGCCCACGTCATCCTGCGCTACGAGCTGGAGCGGGACCTGATGGAAGGGCGCATCGAGGTCGCGGACATCCCCGAGCTGTGGGACGCGAAGATGCAACAGTGGCTCGGCTTGTCCACGAAGGGCAATTACCAGAATGGCTGCATGCAGGACATCCACTGGACGGACGGCTCGTTTGGCTACTTCCCGAGCTACACGCTCGGCGCCATGTACGCGGCGCAACTGCGCTTTGCACTCGAGCGTGAGCTCGGCGACATGGGCACGCTCGTAGAGTCCGGCCGCCTGCCGGAGATCTTTGGCTGGCTCGGTCGCCATATCTGGTCCCAGGGCAGCCTGCACGGCACGGACGAGCTCATTCGCCGCGCGACCGGTGAGGCGCTCAATCCCCAGTGGCTGCGCAAACACCTCGAACAGCGCTATCTGAAATAAGCGAGGTTGAACCCCCTCCCAGCCTCCCCCTTCACAAGGGGGAGGAGCTAACCCCGCCCCGTTCACAGAGGGGAGCTGTTTGTCCCCTCCCCTTACGAAGGGGAGGGTTAGGGTGGGGTCCTGCCCCCCTTACCTTACAAAGGGAGGACTGGGATTCCTCGGATCGCACTATTTTTGCTATTCCTGTCCGTTTTTGGCTAGTCACCCCTCTCGCCCCCGCTTAGTCTCTGGGACATGCCCACAGCAACCCGAGCCATGCCATGACCACAGAGCCCCCGCATTCATCCCAACGGGACGAGATCATCCCGGGTCTCACCCGGGAGCAGTGCCACGCCGCACGCCTCGCGCGAGACGCGCGTTTCGATGGTCGCTTCTTCACCGGGGTGCTCTCCACCGGCATCTATTGCCGCCCCGTGTGTCCGGCGCGGGCACCGCACGAGCACAATGTGCGCTATTTTCGCTTCGCGGCGGCGGCGGAGCAGCACGGGCTGCGCCCCTGCCTGCGCTGTCGCCCCGAGCTCGCACCGGCCCAGAGCGGCGATCTGCCACCGCTCGTCGCCCAGGTGCTGGCGCGCATCGAGCGCGGCGAGCTGGCGGAGCACAGCCTGGGCTACCTTGCAACGCAGGCCGGGATCACGGAGCGCACCCTGAGGCGCCAGTTCGAGCAACACCTCGGTGCCTCGCCGAAACAGGTGGAGCAGACGCGCCGCCTGCTGCTTGCGAAACGGCTGCTGACGGAAACGCGCCTGCCCATCACGGACGTGGCGTTTGCCGCAGGCTTTGCGAGCATTCGTCGCTTCAACGACGCCTGGCTGCAGGCGTATGGGATGACACCGGGCGCCCTGCGCAAGCAGGAAGGGGGGACTGGCGAGGCGGCGCCGCAATCGAGCCTGCAACTGCACCTGCTGTATCGCCCGCCGTTCGACGTCCAGGCCATGCTCGCGTTCTACCGGTTGCGCGCCATTCCGGGGCTGGAGCGGGTGGATGAGCACGGTTACGAACGCCGTCACCGGGTCGGCGAGCAGGAGGGGCTCATCCGCATCGAGCCCGTCGAGGGGGAGAGGCTCAGACTCACGGTGCGGGATCTGCCGCCGGGTGCGCTGCCGGACATCCTGTACCGCGTGCGCCGCATGTGGGATCTCGACGCCGACATGAGCCGCATCGGCGAACACCTGGGGCAGGATCCGCTGCTCGCCGGCATCCAGGGACGCTGGCCCGGGGTGCGGCTGCCGGGGGGGTGGGATGAATACGAGGTGATGCTGCGCGCCATCGTCGGCCAGCAGGTGTCGGTCAAGGGTGCCATCACCATCATGGGGCGCCTGGTGGCGCGCACCCTGGCGCAGTTCGGCACCGCGCAGCTGCCCACCCCGACCCAGCTGTGCGAGCTGGATCTCGACGGTATCGGCATGCCGGGCAGCCGCATCCGCACCCTGCAAGGGCTGGCCTCGGCGCTCGCAAGCGGCGCACTCACCCTCGCCACGGCAAGCGACGAGCAACTGCTCGCGCTGCCGGGCATAGGTCCCTGGACGGTCGCTTACTGGCGGCTGCGCTGCGGGCTGGACACGGATGCCTTCCCCGCCTCGGATCTCGTGCTGCAAAAGGCGCTGGGGGGCGGTGACAAGCTGCCGGTGAAAGAGGTGACAGCGCGCAGCGCCCCCTGGCAACCGTGGCGCGCCTATGCCGCAAGCTGGCTGTGGCACGCCATGAGTGAACAACCGGCGCTGCTCACCCGGCCAACACAGGCACAAGACGAGGAGAAGAGCCCATGATCCGCTATGACATGATGCCCACCGACCAGGGCGAACTGCTGGTCGCCATCGACGAACGCGGCCTGGTCCATGTGGACTTCCTGGCCGGACTGCGGCCGCTGCCCGACATGCAGGACTGGCAGCAGGACGGCGAGGCGCTCGCCCCCTTCCTCGCCGAGTTTCGGGACTACTTCGCGGGCCGGTTGCAGCGCTTCACCCTGCCGCTCGCCCCCAGGGGCACGGCGTTTCAGCAAGCGGTGTGGCAGGCGCTGTGCGACATCCCCTACGGGGAGACCCGCAGCTACGGCGACATCGCCCGCGCCATCGGCAAGCCAAACGCGGTGCGGGCGGTGGGTGCCGCGAACGGTCGCAATCCGCTCTCCATCATCATCCCCTGCCACCGGGTGATCGGCCAGAATGGCAGCCTCACCGGCTATGCGGGAGGCCTGCCCATCAAGCAGGCACTGCTGACGCTGGAGAGGGCCTCTCGTTGATCCGGCGCAGCCCGGCCAGGGCTCACTGCCGCTGCGCCAGCCAACCGTGAAACCCCAGCGCCTGAAAGAAGCGGTGCGCCGCCGCGAAACCGGCCCCTTGCAAGAGGCGCCGGGTCTGTCCCTCGTCCAGGGAGGTGAAATCCTCCCCGAGGCGGCGCACCATCTGCTCGCAGGCAGGAAGCGGCAGACCGGCGAGGGCGGCTTGCAACCCCATCGCCTTGCGCTCAAGCGGGTCCGTGGGCGCCATCAGATCCGCCAGCAGCAGGGGGGCGCCAGGATTGAGCTGGCGATAAATATCACCCAATAGCGCGGCTTTGGCATCTTGCGCCAGAAAATGCAGCACCAGCAGACAGAGTGCACCATCGCAAGGCTTATCCAGCACAGGCAATGCGCCCAGGTGCCAACACACCCTCTCCCCCATGCCCGCCTGCTCGGCCCGCATCCTGGCATGGGCCAGCATGTCCGCCGAGATATCCTGGGCCACAAAGGTCCAGCGGGGGCAGAGACGGCCAAGCAGCAGCAGCTCGCTGCCCGTGCCCACCCCCACCAGCAGCACCCGGGCCTGCTGGCCCAGCGCGGCCATCAGCCGGGAGGCACAAAGCTGATGCAGCAGCTCGTAGCCTGGCACCAGCAGGGGGATGCGGCTGTCATAGGCCTTCGCCCCTTCTCCTTCGAATCGCTCCGTCATCTTTTGCTCCTTTGGTGTGAGCCCCCTTGATAGGGGCTGCCGCCGGGAGAAGGTCAAGAGCCACAGGGACGAGCCAGTTGCCAGCCCAGCCCTTCCCATGAAGGGAGGGCCCTAGCCCCCCTTGCCCAGCACCGCTTTCAGAGCCGGATTGAAGACGCGCTGGAGGGAGGCGGGGTTGTTCACCAGCTTGGCCGCCGGGCGGCGCGGGCGCCTGACCAGCTCGCCGCCACAGTTGGGGCAGGTCAGGTGCAGATACTGATCGTTGCACTCGGCGCAGAAGGTGCACTCGAAGGAGCAGATGTAGGCCGTCGCCGTGTCGGCGGGCAGATCCCGGTCACAGCACTCGCAGTTGGGTCTGAGTTCAAGCATGGCAAGTTCCTGAAGCGCAAAGGGAAGCGGGAAAGAGGGCGGCTCAGTCGACGATAAAGAGGCGAGCGCCCAGTTCGGTATAGGAGCGATGGGGTTCGGCGTTGTCCGCCACCTGGTAGCTCATGCCCGGCGTCAGGCTCTGTGGGTCAATCTCATAAAGCTTGCGCTGGGCGGGCACAACGGAGCCATCCACAATGGGGCGAACATTAGCAATACGCCAAGCCCAGTAGCCGGGCACCCAGCCACTCGAGCAGGCGGCGGCGACTTCATCGGGTTGCCATTCATGCACCTCTTCAATGTCGACGATCGCAACGACTTTGCCATCAGGATCAACTGGCATATCGAGAGATAAAAATACTGAATTTTCAACGATCAATAAATCACGAACAGGCAGAGATGGAGGGCACCAGGAACGGACTTCCAATGTCTTTTTACCTGACGCGATATTTGTCCCGTGTGGACTGACTATCGAGAGTGCGAGCATAGATCCGTCTAAACCTCATTCCTTGTGGTGATAACACAGACATAGAGGCTCGAATAAGGCATCAAGCCTCTCACGAAGAGAGATGACAGCCCCTCTTCGCAGTCCCCCCATGATAAGAGCACACTCCTTCCCCCAAGTCATGGCCCACTCTGGTGATGGATACCTGACACCGGGCATCCCCCAGGAAAGGGGACAGGACTAGGCCATCACCCCTTGAGGCTGCCCATCACCTGCATCTCGCAGCGGTGGCAGTCAAAGCGCAGGCGGAAACTCTCCTTGCCCATCTTGAGCTCCAGGGGCTCGGCCTTGAGACCGGGCATCTCCTTGGGGCAGAGCTGCTGGCTGTAGCGAATGCAGTGCTTCGTTGTCATCAGCACCACTTCCCGCTCCTCCTTGTTCGCCTCATACGCGGGGGCGATGCTCCCCACCCCGTGTTCGCGAAAGAACTGCTCCGCCGCGCTGTTCAGCACGTTGCCGAGGTAGGAGAGCCGATGCTGGGGATAAACGGCGCCTCGCAGGGGAATGCGCCGCTCGGGTCGCCGGTAGGCAGCCAGACGGGCCGCCTCCAGGGCGGCGATCCCCTCCCGGCGCAAGCCGTTAAGCTGTGAAGCCGCAATAAACAGCGGGTGAGTGAATGCCAACTCAATCTGGCGAGCCACAAACAGGGTGTTGCCGAGTTTGCCGAGCTGATCCCTGGCCTGTTGCAGCGCCCGTTCCGGGTTGTCGGCCGGCTGCTGGTCGCAGGGGAGCGTGACGGCGGCACCAATGCCCTGCTCGTCCACAAGTTCGAGCCGCAGTCCCTCGTCGCACTCCGATAGCCGCATATCGACCCGGATGCGGCGATCCGCGCTCCCCTTTTCGAGCTGCTTGCTGAAGGCCTGATCGTGGTTGCGAAAGATCTCGGTGCCTACCTTGAGACCGGGCATGGGTTCCGACAGGAGTAACCGCTTGCTCTGTGCCTTCTCTTCCACCTTATTGAGGCGCATCCCCACCAGCTCGCCCCCCGGCTTGAAGAAGCCGAGGCCATCGCCGTTGTTGAGGGCAACGGCCTGGCCGTCGATCTCGATGCCATCGCGGGTCACGCTGGTGACGCGCCCGAGCGGCTCCCCGACGTATTTCGGGCTGCGCGGCGAGTCGATGCCTGGCTGTCGGCCATGGAGGAAGTAGTCGGTGCTGCCCCGGTTGAAACTCTTCTTGGGATCCGGCGTAAAGGTGTAGCTGCAACGACCGGCGGAAGCGGCCACCAGATCGGGGCGGCTCGCCAGGATGGTGTCCAGCTTCTGGCGATACCAGGCGGTGACGTTCTTGACGTAGTCGAGCCCCTTGAGGCGCCCTTCAATCTTGAAGGAGCGGATCCCTGCGGCGATCAGCGCCTCCAGGTTGTCGGTCTGATCCATGTCTTTCAAGAAGAGCAGGTGGCTGTTTTCCACCAGCACCTCCCCCCCTGGCGTTTGCAGGGAACAGGGCAGCCGACAGAGCTGGGCGCACTCGCCGCGATTCGCGCTGCGCCCGGTGCGGGCGTGGCTGATGTTGCACTGGCCGCTGTAGGAGACGCACAGGGCGCCGTGGATGAAGAACTCCAGCTGCACGCTCGTGGCGGCGCTTATCTCGCGGATCTGCGCAAGGGAGAGCTCGCGGGCCAGCACCACCTGGGAGAAGCCCACGTCCTGCAGAAACTTTACCTTTTCCGGGGTGCGGTTGTCGGTCTGGGTGCTGGCGTGCAGCGCGATGGGGGGCAAATCGAGCGCCAGCAGTCCCATGTCCTGCACGATCAGCGCATCGGCCCCTGCCTCGTAGATCTGATGGGTCAGGCGCCGGGCCTGCTCCAGCTCGTGGTCGTGCAGCAGGGTATTGAAGGCGACGAAGACCTGGGCGCCGAAGCGGTGGGCATGGCGCGCCAGCGCCTCGATGTCCTCGAGGCTGTTGCCTGCTGCGCTGCGGGCACCGAAGGCGGGGCCCCCCATGTAGACGGCGTCGGCGCCGTGGTTGATGGCCTCGATGCCATAGGCAAGGTTCTTGGCCGGGGCCAGCAACTCCAGGCGGTTGTGATGGTTCTGATCGCGCATAACGTCCGGTTCGAAGGGCTGCAAATGGCCGCCACTCTAACCAGACTCCCCGCCCCCCGCCTTGATCCCGCTTAAGATCACCGCAGAATGCAGGATTGGCCCCCGTACAAGGACATCTGGCGGGCCCTCATCCCCCGGCCCTGACAGAATGCCGACTACGCTGGCACCCGACGCGGAGCTAGATCACGACCTTGAGGGCCAGCCCCAGCAGCACCAGGCCGCTCACCTTGTCTATCACGGTGGATTTGGCCTTGAGCCAGGCGAGTACGGGCCCGCGAGAGAGCACCAGGGCCACCAGCACATACCAGAGCGCATCGATGCCGCCTGCGGTCAGCATCATGATGCCCCCCTCACGCCAGCCGGTGTCGGCATGCACGAACTGGCTGAACAGGGCGATAAAGAAGATGGCGAGCTGGGGGTTCAAGAAGGCCACCATAAAGCCCTCGAACGCCCCTTGACGTCCCCGTGGCGGGTGCCCCTCCTCCTTGCCTGCCTCACCCCCTGCGGGCCTGGCCAGCAGCGCCTTGATCCCGAGCCAGGCGAGAAAAGCCGCGCCGCCGTAGCGGATGAGATCGAACAGCAGCGGGGTCTGGGTGATCAGGATGGCGAGGCCGAGGGCCGTGATCAGCGCATAGATGCCGACTCCCAGGCCATGTCCCAGCGCCGTGGCAACCCCGTGGCCCTGCCCTCCCTGCACCGTATTGCGGATGATCAGTGCCAGGCTCGGCCCCGGGCTGATGGCCCCCATCACGCAAATGGCGGCCAGCGCCAGCCAACTCGTCAGCTCCATACCTTCTCTTCCTTCGTGTCGATTGTTGTCACCCTGGATCAGGGTAGGGGGTGGCTCGCTATGCCAAAAGTGAAAGTTATGAATAGAGTCCATAGCCAGTGGCTATAGAGTGGCACAACCCGCTGCCATCAGCGGCTCACCTGCGGCCCTCGGGCCAACTGCTTGCGACTCTCCCCCAGGGTGAATTGCAGGTGATCCCGCAGGAAGGGATAGGCCAGCTCGCGAAACCAGCGATGAGCCGGATCCAGGTGGTGGCGCTGGTGCCACAGCAGATGATACTGCTGGACCCGGGTGGCGAAGGGGAGATCGCAAAAACTCAGGGCATGTTCCCGGGAGAGCTGCCAAGCGATATGGGCCGGGGTGGTCATCAGACAGTCTGTGCGCAGCAGCACCTCCACCGCGGCCTGGAAGAAGGGCACCCGGGCAAACCAGCGGCGGGAGAGCCCGCGGGGGGCCAGCACCTGCTCCACCGGGCTGTCCTTGTCCCCGCCCCCGCTCACCTGCAGGTGGGGCCAGGCGAGGTAATCCTCCAGACTGGGCGCCATGCCAGAGAGCGGGTGATGGCGCCCCATCAGCACCACCAGCCTGTCCTCCCCCTGATGCAGGCCGCGGATCTGGTCCGGCACCAGCTCCGTGATGGTGGAGACCATGTCCAGCTCCGATTGCCAGAGCTGGGGCAACTGGCGCTTGTCCCACAGGCTGTACTCCAGCGCCGCCCGGGGGGCGGCCCTCGCCAGGGCCGCACAGATGTCCGGCAAGATGTGCTGGGCCACGTAGTCGGAGGAGGCGAGCCGAAACACCCGCTCGCAGCGCTCGGGGGCAAATTCCGGCGCCTCGTAGAGCCGCTCCAGGGCCCCGAGGGAATCGGCAAGCTGGGCCGCCAGGGCCTCGGCCCGCGGGGTCAGCAGCCAGCGCTGCCCTTCCCGCACCAGCAGCTCGTCGCCAAACTCGCTGCGAAGCTGGCCGAGCTGCTTGCTGATGGAGGGCTGGCTCAGGTTCAGCAGCTCCGCCGCCCGGCTGATGTTGCGGGTCTCCAGCAGCACCTTGAGGGTGGGCAAGAGATTGAGATTCGCTTTGTGCACAGGAGTCACCTCGGGAAGGGGTCGCCGGGATCGGGCCTTCATCTTACGGCAAGGAGAAGCGGAAATTTAAGCAAAATCACGGTCTTGCTCCCGCCACTCCCCTTACACTGGGGGGACCGCAGGATGACAGTGAACGCCCCGTGCGGCATAATTTCGCCACTTTCCGCCCCAGGGCGGCCATCACGACAAGCGACGACAAGATGACATACGCCACTATCACCGGGTGGGGAAAATGCCTGCCCCCCGCCTCGCTGACCAACGATGACCTCGGCACCATCATGGATACCTCGGACGAGTGGATCTACCCGCGCACCGGCATCAAGGCCCGCCGTGTCTCCCATGTCAGCACCCAGGCGCTCGCCACCCTGGCCGCCCGTCGCGCCCTGGCGTGCGCAGGTCTGGACGCCGCCACCCTCGATGGCATCATCCTGGCGACCGCCACACCGGGCACGCTGGTCCCGAATGGCGCCTCCGCCGTGCAGCAGGCCCTCGGCGCCCACAAGGCGGCGGTGTTCGACCTCAACGCCGCCTGCACCGGCTTCGTCTATGCCCTCTCGGTCGCCACCTCCCTGGTGCAGACCGGTATGATGCAAAGGGTGCTGGTGATCGGTGCCGAGCGGCTGACCCAGTTGTTGGACTGGGCCAAGCGCGACACCGCCGTGCTGTTCGGGGATGGCGCAGGCGCCGTCATCATCGAGGCGAGCGAGCAGGAGAGCGGCCTGATTGCCAGCAAGCTCGGTTGTGACAGCGAAGCGCGGGAGATACTGCACGTGCCGAACTTCGGTACGGATCGGGTGCGTTTCGCCGACATTGACGGCCTCTTCACCTTCAACTTCGAGGGGCAGGAGATCTTCAAGCGCGCCGTGCGCGGCATGGGCGAAGCCACCGGCACCGTACTGGCCCAGGCCGGCATCGCCCCCGAGCAGATCGACCTCATCGTGCCGCACCAGGCCAACGTGCGCATCATCGAGACCCTGGCCAAGCGGATGAACGCCCCCATGGAGAAGGTGATGGTCAACATAGAGCAGTACGGCAACACCTCCGCCGCCACCGTGCCCATCGCCCTGTGCGAGGCGCTGGAGCAGGGTCGGGTCAAGCCGAACAGCTACCTGCTGACCGCCGCCTTCGGGGCCGGGCTGACCTGGGGCGCCGCCCTCATCAAGTGGGGAAATCGCGTCACCCCGATCGCGAGTTGCGACGAGGTGCTGCCCCCCTGCGAGCAGAGCGCCCTCGAACTCATCGCCCATGCGGTGCAGGGTTGCCAGCAGGCCCGCCCCGCCGACGCCTGAGCGAGCGCCAGCGCCCCATGATCCGCCAGGAGCCTCGTGGCTCCTGGCTGCCAGCCCCCCTACGCCCCCTCGCCGTTTCGGCAGCGACATAAAAGTCATTGAAAAGTGTGAATTTTGAGCGAAACATATCAAAAAATGACCACTTGACACTTTTTTGTCGTCAGAATGCGGCCAAGGGGTTCACAACCTTGCCGGATCTGGTAGTATGCGGCCTCGCACTTGGGGAGGGGTTCCCGAGCGGCCAAAGGGATCAGACTGTAAATCTGACGGCTCTGCCTTCGAAGGTTCGAATCCTTCTCCCTCCACCATTCAAGTGCGTCAAGTAAGTAAAAATCAGGAAAATACCCCGTGGAGGGGTTCCCGAGCGGCCAAAGGGATCAGACTGTAAATCTGACGGCTCTGCCTTCGAAGGTTCGAATCCTTCTCCCTCCACCATCTTCCTGAACACAATATGCAATGCCCCTGTGGAGGGGTTCCCGAGCGGCCAAAGGGATCAGACTGTAAATCTGACGGCTCTGCCTTCGAAGGTTCGAATCCTTCTCCCTCCACCATCCTTCAGACAACCCGGCCTCGCGCCGGGTTTTCGCTTTTCTGGATAGAATCCACATGGCGCTGTCAGATCTGACAATTGCCCTCCCCGCACTTTTTAGAAACAGTGGAGCCTCATGTCGCAAGGAGTGCACACAGATGTTTGAAATCTGGGATGAAACGGGTCGCGAGCACGGGCTGACACTGCCCGAGCTGCAACTGCGGCTGCGGGATTACCAGGGAGACGTGATGGTGCGCTACCTCAACCGCCTCGGCCTGCCGAGCACCCTCTTCCTGACCATCCGTCAGGGATGCGCCTATCAGCGCTTCAAGGCGGGTTCCCCCATGCTCGACTGGTCCTGGCTTGCCCAGGCCATGCACGCAGCCCCCCTGGCTGGCGCCGCACCTGCACAGGGCCATGCCCTTCCCTGACCCCCTCCTTCCTGCCCACGCCCAAGCAGGGCCCATTATCAGACTCTTCCTACAGCCTCCCTTTAGACCCTCCCTGTATGATGCGCAGCCATGTTCCCGTCAGGTGAGAACCATGTTTGCGTTCAAAGAAGAGTCTCCCGTAAGGGCCATGGCCAACATGGCGGATATCGTCGTCCCCTTTTATCAGCCCATCATCGGCCAGGATCGTCAGGTCAAGGGGTATGAGGTGCTGGCCAGACGCTGGGATGCCGGCAGCCAGGGTTATCAGGGCATCGATTTTGCCGCCCTCGGCGAAAATGACGCTCTGCACCTGGATATCGTCATGCTCAGGGCCATCATGCGCGATCTGCCCGTGCTCGCCCAAAAAGGCCCCTATGCGCTCTCCATCAACCTCAATCCGGCGCTCTCCAGCCCCACCTACCGCAATCTGCTGTTGCTGGTGCTGCTCCAGGCCCGCAAGCTGGGGATCGCCATCTGGTTCGAGGTGCTGGAACACGTCAGGATCAAGCACCAGCACAGGGAGATGATCGAGGTGTTGCGAGCCCATGGCGCCCACATCGCCTGTGACGACTTCGGCTCCCTGGCATGCAACTTCCAGCGCCTGATGATGCTCCCCTACGAGATCGTGAAACTGGATCGTTCCCTGCTGCTCCAGGCTGTACGCAGCACCCATGCCCTCAACATGCTGACGGGGCTGGTGAAATACCTGCAACGACTCGGCATGGCCGTTGTGTGCGAGGGAGTGGAGATCCAGGCCCATATCGAGGTGGCGAACCGGCTGGGCTGCGACTACCAGCAGGGCTACGCCTACGCCATTCCCTCCCCTCTCTCCCGCTGGGCCTGAGCCGAGCGCTTGCGTGTCACGGGGGAAACCCGGGCACCGTTCCCATGAAATTCGGCAGGGTGCTGCCATTTTCCTGCCAAAGATGGCAGGCTGTCCCGGCCACACTGACGCCGAGGCCCGCCATGGTTCGCTTTGCCACCTTCAATCTCGCCTTCGATCGCACTGCACCCGGCATGCTGGGGGAAGAGCTCGCCCTGACCCGCACCGAACAGGATGCCCTGCTGGCCCGCCTCGCCGACGGCACCTTGAGCGGCGCCGAGAAGACCAAGGCCCTCGACGTGCAGCAGATCCGCAACATTGCCGAAATCATCCAGCGCACCCGGCCGGACGTGTTCCTGCTCAACGAATTCGACAATGACGGCAAGGGCAGCGACACCACGGACCTCAACGCCTTCAACGACAACTACCTGGCCCATGCCCAGCACGACGAGGTGAAGGCCATCAGCTACCCGGTGCTGCAGAACTTCGCCACCAACACCGGCCTGATGAGCGGCCATGACCTCAACCTGGACGGCAAGGTCAACAACGGGCCGGACGACGCCTGGGGCTTTGGCAACTATCACGGCCAGTACGCCTTCGCCGTGATGTCCCGGTATCCCATCGATACCAGGCAGATCCGCACCTTCCAGACATTCAAGTGGAAGGAGATGCCGGGCGAAGCGAACCCCGTCATCGACGACTGCCACAACCCCAGGGCACCGATCCCGAGCGGCCGCCAGTGTGGCGATGCCTGGTATGACGACGCCGCCTGGCAGGCGCTCCCCCTCTCCTCAAAGAACCACGCCGACGTACCGGTGCGCATCAGGCAGGGAGACAGGGAGGAGGTGCTCCACTTCCTTATCTCCCACCCGACCCCGCCCATCTTCGGCAACGCGGCGCGCCACAACGTCAAACGCAACCGTGCGGAGATAGCCTTCTGGCAGGACTATGTGGCAGGGGCTGGCTACATGGTGGATGACGCCGGCAAGGCCGGTGGCTTGGCCGAGGGCGCCAGGTTCGTCATCGCCGGCGATCTCAACGCCGATCCCCAGATTGGCGATGGGGATCTCACCGCCATTCAGGCGCTGCACAACCATGTGCTGGTCAACCAGGCCGTCACCAACGGCGCCCTGATCCCGGTCAGCCAGGGCGGCCCCGAGTGCCTCGCCAGCCATCCGGATCAGTGCAAGCGCAACAACAACCGCCCCACCCCGGAGCGCATCACCAGCAGCAGCGGCCTGCAGCTCGACCACGTGCTGCCCTCCGCCAACCTGAACGCGGTCGCCTCCGGCGTGTTCTGGCCGGCCAGCTTCGAGCCGGGCTACCACCTGGTGTATGACCCCAAGCTCGGCATCGCCAAGGGCGTCAGTTCGGATCACCGCCTGGTGTGGGTCGACGTCACACTGTGACAGTGACGCAGAGCAGACAAGCAACGGGGCCCGCAGGCCCCGTTTTCATTGGTTTGTCATACCAGCTTCTCCACCCGGGCCGGCAGCCCCTGGCGGGCCGACGAGCCGATGGCCCAGTCCACCAGGGGATAGCGGCCATGGCGGCTGGGATCCAGCACCGCCAAGTCATTCAGATTGACCCCGGCTCCGCGCAGCGGATTGGCAACCACTTTCTGGCCGTCTATCCAGTGTTCCCGCGCCCCCAGCTCCTTGTGGCCGAAACCGTGTTCGATGGCGATGGCCTCCGCCTGCACCCCGGCCACGCACTCGGCCACCCCGATCACGCTGCCATCCGGGGTGCTGACCCGCACCCTGTCCCCGCTCTCGATCCCCAGCTGTGCCGCCGTCTGTTCATTGAGCCGCACCCGGTTGCTGGGGTTCACCTGGCGCAGACGATCCGAGCCGATGCTCATGGAGCTCATGGTGTGGGACTTGTAGCTGGTGAGCAGCAGCGGCCACTGGGCCGGTTTGAACGCCTCATTGAGCGGCGTGCCGTCCGCCAGCTGGGGGCGGAAGAAGCGCGGGGTACCGCTCAAGTATTGCCCGCTCTGGCTGTGGCGGCGGCTGCCCACCTCGGGGTTCCACACCATCAGCGGCTTGGGCCAGCGCTTGCTTGGCTGACCCGCGTCATCGCGCCCCTTGGCCGCCGGCTCGAAGCGCCCGCCGCGGGCGAAGAGATAGGCGGCGCGGCCCGCCTCCTCCGCGCTCAGGGTGGCATTCAGCACCGGCAGGATCCGTTCCACCCCGGACCAGGCGAGATCCTCCGGATCTATGGCAGGCAGCGGCTCGCCGAGATAGGCGACGTTGGCCGCCCCGTAGAGGGAGAAGTCCGCCGCCCGGTTCAAGCCATGCAACTTGCCGTCCGCCCCTTTGAGCGCCCCCTCGCCAAAACCCGGCAGCCCCAGCCGTTTGGCCACCGCGATAAAAAAGGACTCCATACAGACCGGATCTCCCTCGGCGGTCTTGGCGACACGGGGCTCCACGATGGGCCAGCGGCCGGTGGAGACCTTGGTCAGCACCCCGTGCCAGGCGGTGGCCCAGCCCCAGGACTCGTAGGTCAGGGTATCCGGCACTATGTAGTCCGACAGCGCCGACGACTCGTTGATGAAGCTGTCGATGCTGACCACAAGGGGCAGCACGGCCGGGTCGAGCGGCTCGGCGAGGTTGCGAATGGCCCGCAGCCCATCAACCTGGCCCTCGCCAAACAGATCCCCCCCCTCCACCACCTCGGCCACCAGCTGCTCGAAGGGGATGCTCTGCCAGCGGCCACTGCCACGGGGCCCCACCCGCTTGAGACAGCGGGTGACCCGCTGCGGGCTGTCGAGCTGCTCCAGCATGGCGTTGCCCCGCGCGCAGGCGGTGGAGCGCCCGTCCAGCCCCCCTTCCTGGTAGCCGCTGGTAGCGAGCAGCGCCTGCTTGACCGGGATCTTGAAGTCGATGTGATGGCGGGCGGAGAGGGGGTGATAGGGGTTGCCCAGGATCCGCACTATCTGGTCGCGCTCGTTGTCGATGCGTGCCCGCACTCCGCACAGGGTCCAGCAGCCGAGGCACATGGTGTTGGCAACCCGCTGGGCCGGGTTGGGGTGCAACGCTCCCTGCTCGTCAACCCGGTACTCCACGGCCAGCGAGTTGCCATGGATGGGATCCCGGGTCGGCTGGCCCGAACTGCCGGTGGCAAGGCCAGTCGCCACCTGCTTGAGGGTGTCGCTGTAACCGGCGACGAACAATCCGGTGCCGCCGGCGATGGCGGCGCCCTTGAGAAACTTGCGCTTGCTGTGATCCATCAGAGTGCCTCGCGTGCAAAAGGAGTGGGTGCCTTGATGGCGGGGGAAACAGAGGGGCGCACCAGCTCCGAGAGGGCCACCAGCAGGGCCAGCAACAGACCGAAGGTGCCGAGAATGCCGAGCACACCGGCCGGGCCCCAGGCGATTTCATAGAGATAGACGCCAGCCCCGTACTTGGGCGCGAGCTGCCCCTGAATGAGCACCAGCCAGCGCAGGCCCCACACCAGGTGCAGCCCCAGCAGCGCCAGCCCCCAGAGTGCCAGGCGAGCAGAGATCCTGGGCCGCAGCAGCATCAGCAGGCCGGCCAGCCCCAGGGTCAGCAACAACCAGTGGGCCGCCAGCCGCCAGCTCGGGTCGAGCCGATAGAGAGCCTCGGCCTCTGCCGCCGAGGCGCCGCCAAACAGGGCCCAGCCCAGCAGGGAGAGCGCCAGCAGGCCTAACGTCCAACCACTCTGGCGCAGCAGGGTCGACTCGGTCTGGGCACGCCAGCCCGCCAGCAAGCGGTTGAGCAGCAGCAGGGCACTCTGGGCCCCCAGCACGGCGCTCAAGGTCAGCAGCCAGGGCAACCAGGGGGTATGCCAGAGCGGGCGCGCCGCCACCGCCATGGTCTCGAGCCCGGTGTAGAGGGCGATGCTGAGCCCGCTCAGGGCCGCCAGCAGGGAGAGCGGCCGCAGCCAGGCGTGCCCCGACCAGCTTCCCAGGCAGAGCAGCCGGGCAAGGCGGGCTATCTTGTCCCCTTCTGTACCGCGCCGGGCCAGGGCAGGCCTTAGCAGCAGCCAGCCGAGCAGCATGGAGAGCAGGCTGAACAGCGGCAACAAATAGGCGCCATACCACATGACGGAGCCAAAGCGCGTCTGGGCGTAGAAGTGCCAGGCCCGGGCCGGCTGGTGCAGATCCGCGGTCAGGGCGATGGGAGCCACCAGACCGGCCGCCACCATCAGCACCGCCGCCAGGGTCTGCAGCCGCGGGTCCGGCGCCTTGCGCCACAGCTCAAACGCGCCGAGCCAGAGGGCCCCGTAGGCGAGGCCGATGAGGAAAAAATATTGCACCGCCCAGGGCAGCCAGGTGATGGGCTGAGCCGGGGCCAGCAGTTCGTTAATGACCATGGGCTATCTCCTTGCCATCGTCGGTGAGCAGGGTGCGCAGGGCCGGGTTGCCGTCGACCTTGCTGACGAAGGCCTCGTCCATGCCGAGATAGAAGACCCGCGGCTGGGTATTGGCCTCGGGCTTAAGCACCTTGAGCGCCGGCTCGTGTTGGCGCAGCAAGCGGCTTATCCGGCTCTTGGGGTCGTTCAAATCCCCTATGATGCGCGCCTCGCCGACACAGCTCTCGACGCAGGCGGGCAAGAGCCCCGCCTCCAGCCGATGGGCGCAGAAGGTGCACTTGTCGGCGGTGTTGGTCTCGTGGTTGATGAAGCGGGCGTCGTAGGGGCAGGCCTGCACGCAGTAACCGCAGCCGACGCACCAGTCGTTGTTGACCACGACGATGCCGTCATCGCGCTGGAAGGTGGCGCCGGTGGGGCAGACATCGAGGCAGGCGGGCTCGGCGCAGTGGTTGCAGAGCCTTGGCAACATCAAGAGGGAGGCGGGAGCCTCGAGGGCGGCCACGTCGCTCACCTCGTACTGGCTCACCGTGGTGCGAAACTGGCCGAGTGGAGGCTGGTTTTCGATGGTGCAGGCCACGGTGCAGGCCTGACAGCCGACGCAGCGGCGCAGGTCGATCAGCATGCCGTAACGCTTGCGCCCGTCCCCCCGGCTGATGGCCGCCCGCCCGTTGCGGGGAGCGGGAACGGACTGCGCCTGAACCTGGGTGACGGGGATCAGGGCCGCCCCTGCGGTGAGGGCGGCGATCCCGGATAACAATCGGCGCTTGCTGGGCTCCATGGCGTCTTTCCTTCTGCTGAGCTGGCTTGAAAGGGGTTGGGCCGATTGTCCTCAACGCAGGAAGTCGCCTCTATTGTGGTTTTCCACATACCGGGAGCCGGGTTGATCCAGCGCAATAAAAAATGCCCCAGCCCTGCTGAACTGTGACCGGGGCGGCGTTTGCCGCTCCTCCCGGCCCCGTTCGCGTGCAAGCGCACGTCCCGGTGATAGACTGCCCCCTTTGCACCGAGAGGAGAGCCCCCTGCACGCCCCAGTTCCCTTGCCCCTGCTCAGCCTGCTGCTCTGGCTCGCCCTGTCAGCCCTGCCGCTGCGGGTGCAGGCCGCCCCAACCCCCTCTGTGCCAGCGCCAGTCCGACAGGAATCCGCCCCATCCCAGGTCACGCCGGTGCAGACCATGGCCGAGCCGATACGCATCGGCGTGTTGGCGACCCGCGGCCCGGCACTGGCCAGAGCCCAGTGGCAACCGCTGCTGCGCTGGCTGGCGCAGCGCGTGCCCGGCCATCGCTTCGTGCTGCATCCGCTGGGGTTCGATGAACTGGCCGAGGCCGTCGCCCTCGAGCACCTCGATTTCGTCATCACCAACCCGGGTCAGTCGGTGAGCCTGGCGCGCCAGTATCCGCTGGCCTGGCTCGCCACCCTCAAGAGCCCGGCCGGGGGTGACAACCTCGCCATCGGCGCGGCGCTGGTGGTGCCCGCCCAGGCCCCCTACCGACACTGGCGTGACCTCGAGGGGCAAGCGGTCGCCGCCGTCTCGGAGAACGCCTTCGGCGGCTACCTCTCCTATCGCTTCGAGGCGGGCGAACAGGGGGTTCGGCTGGAACATTTCTTCTCCACCGTGCAGTTCACCGGGTTTCCACTGGATCGGCTCATCGAGCGATTGGCGGCAGGGGAGGTGGCCGCCGCCATCGTGCCGGTGTGTCAGCTGGAGCGCATGGAGCGGGAAGGCAAGGTCGCCAAGGGGGCATATCGGGTGCTGGACGATCAGGCGCCGCCCGGCTTTGGTTGCCAGAGCTCGACCCGGCTCTACCCCAACTGGTCCTTCGCCAAGACAGAGCGGGCCTCCCCCGCGCTGGCGCTGGCGGTGACCCGCGCGCTGTACGATCTGCCCGCTGATAGCGAGGCGGCCATCGCCGCCGATTCGGCGGGCTGGACCGTGCCCACCAGCGAGCTCGCCATCGACCGCCTGCTCAAGGCGCTGGATCGCCACCCGCTGCAGGGCCCCTGGTGGCAAGCGGCCTGGCACTGGCTGCGCCAGCATCAGCAGTGGGGCTGGGGCGCCCTGGCGCTGGTACTGCTGCTGGGAGGCCACCACCTGCTGCTGCAATACCTGTTCAACCGCAGCCAGCGCCGGCTGCTCCAAGCCCGCCACCAGCTCGAGCAGAAGGGACGCCAGCTGGCACAGGCCAGACGGCTCGCCGAACTGGGTGAGCTGGGCGCCAACGTGGCCCACGAGATCAATCAGCCCCTCAGCGCCATCGCCAACTACAGCCAGGGGGCACTGCTGCGACTGGACAGATTGGCACAGGATCCGGCCCAGTCTGCTGCCCAGGCCTCCCTGCGTCAGGCCCTGGAGCAGATAGGGCGCCAGGTCCAGCGCATCACCCAGACCGTCAACCGGCTCAGAGCCAGGCTGCAGAAGCGCCCTCCCCGCTTCGCGCCTTGCGACCTGCCCACCCTGGTGGCGGAGTTGCGCCCCCTGCTGGAGCAGATGCTGGCGCCGCTCGACGTCGCCTTCACCCTGCACTGGCAGGGCCAGCCGCGCCCGTTGCCACTGGACGGCACCGGGATGGAGCAGTTGCTGGTCAACCTCATCAAGAATGGCGCCGAGAGTGCAGCGAAGAGGGTGCGCGCCGCTGTTCACTCTCCTGCTCACCCCCCTGCGCAAGCAGCGGCACAGGCGCCTGCCCGGGTCGAGCTGCTGATCGCCTTCGAGGCGCAGAGTTTGCTGCTGGAGATCCGCGACAACGGCGTCGGCCTGAGAGTCCCCGCCACCGAACTGCAGCAGGCGTTTTACAGCGACAAGCCGGACGGCATGGGGTTGGGGCTGGCCATCTGCCGGGAGGTGGTCGAGAGCCATCGCGGCCAGTTCAGCCTGGAGAACCTGAGCCCCCACGGCTGTCTGGCCCGGGTCCCCCTGCCCGTGCCGCCACCCGAGGTCCCCGCCTCAGCCACCCCCCCCCCCCCGCCGACACCGAGGAACTGAGATGCCGACCCCTGCCCGCCCCCCGCTCTATCTGGTCGATGACGACGAGGCCGTGCTCGACTCCCTGCGCTTCATGCTGGAGAGTTGCGACGAGCGGCAGCTGTTCAGCTTTGCCGATGGCGAGCGCTTCCTGGCAGAGGTCGACCTGCACCAGCCCGCCTGCCTCATCCTCGACTGCCGCATGCCGGGGCTCTCTGGCCCCGAGGTCCAGCAGCGGCTGAAGGCGGCCCAGAGCCCCATCGCCATCCTGTTTCTCACCGGCCACGGCGAGGTGCCGCTGGCGGTGGAGTCCCTCAAGCTGGGGGCGGTGGATTTCTTGCAAAAGCCGGTGCAGCTGGCCCCCCTGCTCGCCGCCATCGAGCGGGCCGAGCAGGCAACGCTGAGTGCGGCGACCCGCCTCGCCCAGCTGGCCGCCTTTGAGCGCCTCACCCCGCGCGAACGCCAGTTGTTGCAGCTCATCGCCCGGGGCCACAAGAATCAGCAGATAGCGCAGGATCTCTGCATTTCGGTGCGCACCGTCGAGGTGTGCCGCGCCAGCCTGATGAAACGCCTGGCGGTGAACTCCCTCGCCGAGATGCTGCTGCGCTACGCGCAGGTGAGCGAACACCCCTGAGTGGCCTGCAACCGTACAAAACGGGCAGGGATCACACATTTGGCGCTTCGATGGCGGTAGAGTGCCCTCTTCTCTTCACCAGGATCGCCCGGGTCCTGCGCCTTGTTTCGAGGACACATCATGGAACTGCTTCTGCTCAGCAACGGTAAAACCACAGAACACCCCGGCCTGCTCGGCTGGGCCCGCGACCGGGTGCAAGCCCTGCTCGCTCGCAACCAGGTCAAGCGCATCCTGCTCATCCCCTACGCGGTGATCCGCAGCGACTGGGATGCCCGTGCCCGGGAGCTCACCGAGAGTCTGGGGGTGGACGCCATCAGCATCCATCACTTCGACGATCCGGTGGATGCCATCAACCGGGCCGACGCCATCTTCATCAGCGGCGGCAATACCTGGCTCCTGAACCAGCGGCTGCACGAGTATGGTCTGGTGGTCCCCATCCAGCGTGCGGTGCGCGAGCGGGGCGTGCCCTATGTGGGCTGGAGCGCCGGCTGCAACGTGGCCACCCCCAGCATCCGCACCACCAACGACATGCCGGTGTGCAGCGCCGTGGTGCTGCCTGCGCTGGGGCTCTTCCCCGTGCAGATCAACCCCCACTATCTGGACGCCAGCATCAGCGGCCACATGGGGGAGACCCGGGACGAGCGTCTGGCCGAATTCTGCGCCATCAACCCGAGCGAATCCGTGGTGGCCCTGCGCGAGGCGAGCCTGTTGCAGATCGGCGGCGAGAGCATCGAGTACTGGAGTGCCCGGGGCGAGACCTTCAAGATATTCAAGCACGGCGAACCCATCCGGGAATACGGGGACGCTGCGCCTCTGGCAGCGCTCACCCCCTTCACGCCGGCACGCTGATCCTGCCAAACGACAGAGGGATGGCCTGCGCCATCCCTCTTTCTTTGTTGCTCGCCCCTTCGTGATTCACTCCAGAATGGCCATCTCCTCCCGAGAGCCGCTGCGCCCGGGAGCCCTCAGCAACACCACCAGCGGCACGGCGCACAGGCTGACCCACATCATCAGGCGAAAATCCTGCAGGTAGGCGAGCAGGCTGGCCTGCCGGGTCACCTCGCCGTTGATCATGGCCAGCCCCTTCGGCGTCATCAGCTCCGCCATGCCCCCGCCCTGATGCAGGTTGACATTGAACGGGGTGATGTAGGCGGCGAACGCCTCGTGGTTCATCTGGGATCGCTGGGCCAGATAGGTGATCACCACCGAGATGCCGATGCTGCTGCCGATGTTGCGCACCAGGCTGAACAGCGCCGTCCCCTCGTTGCGATAGCGCGGCGCCAGGGTCGCAAAGGTGATGGTGGAGAGGGGCACGAAGATGAAGCCGAGCCCCAGCCCCTGGATGATGCCGGTGCGCACTATGTCCCAGCTGCCGATGTCCGTGTTGAACAGGGTCATCTCCCACATGGAGAAGCTGGTGAGCAGCAGCCCTGACAGGATGAGGTAACGGGCGTCCACCCGGCCCGACAGCCTGCCCACCAGCATCATGGCAACCATGGTGCCCACCCCGCGCGGGGCGAGCAGGTAACCCACGTCGATCACCGGGTAACCCATCAGCCCCTGCATGAAGGGAGGCAGCAGCGTCATGGTCGCCAGCAAGATGATGCCGACGATGAAGATGAAGAGCAGACCGACGCTGAAGTTGCGATCCCGGAACAGGGCCGGTTCTATGTAGGGGTGCGGGTGGGTGAAGATATGCACCACGAAGAGGTAGAACGCCATCACCATCAGGGCGGTCTCGATGACGATCTCCCGGCTGGCGAACCAGTTCTGGGACTCTCCCCTGTCCAGCGCCATCTGCAACGCCCCGATGCCGAGACTCAGCAGGGCGAACCCCAGCAGATCGAAGCGGCGGCTGGCATCGATCTTCGTCTCCTCGATGAAGGCGGCAAGTCCGAACCAGGCCAGCAGGCCGAACGGCAGGTTGATGTAGAAGACCCAGCGCCAGTTGTAGTACTCGGTGAGCCAGCCCCCCAGCGACGGCCCCAGAATGGGGCCCACCATGACCCCTATCCCCCAGAGCGCCATGGCGGAGCCGTGCTTCTCCGGCGGATAGGTGTCCAGCAGCACCGCCTGTGAGAGGGGCACCAGGCTGGCACCGAAGATCCCCTGAAGCAGGCGGAACAGCACTATCTGATCCAGGCTCTGGGCCGCGCCGCACAGCATGGAGGCAACGGTAAAGCCCGCCACCGACCACATGAACAGCCTTTTGCGGCCAATTCTTGCCGAGATGAAACCGGTCAGCGGCATGAAGATGGCGGCCGCCACTATGTAGGAGGTGAGCACCCAGGAGATCTGATCCTGGGTCGCCCCCATGGCTCCCTGCATGTGGGGGAGGGCGACGTTGGCGATGGTGGTGTCCAGCGCCTGCATGATGGTCGCCACCATCACCGACAGGGTGATGAAGGTGCGACGGGAAGCCTGGTCTGCCTGCCCTGTGGCTGCGCTCGTCATATCAACCTCGACCTGACAGGCCAGGCAGGGTGCGCTGATGGCCGGTGTCTATCTCGGCGGTGGCACTCAGACCCGCCCTCAGGGTGGGCAGATCCGCTCCCGAATCCAGCTTGATCCGCACTGCCACCCGCTGGGCGATCTTGACCCAGTTGCCGGTGGCGTTCTGGGCCGGGATCACCGAAAACTCGGAGCCTGTGGCCGGGCTCAGGCTCTCCACCACCCCGGTCCAGTGCGCATCGGGGTAGGTATCCACACTGATGTCCACCTTCTGGCCAGGTTGCACATGGGTCAGCTCCGTCTCGGTGAAGTTCGCCTCCACCCAGGGGGTGTCGGTCTCCACCAGCATCATGGCGGTCATGCCCACCAGATTGTACTGGCCGGGCTTGGGCAACTGGCTGACGATGCCGTTGGCGGGGGCATAGATGGTGGTGCGAGCCAGATCCAGCCTGGCCTTGGCCAACTCGGCCGCGGCCTCCTGATAGGCGGGCTGCTGCTCCACCGGCAGGTTCACGTCCCCGCTGAGGGAGGCTTCAATCTTCTTGAGCCCCTCCTCCAGCGCCACCTGCTGCTGGGCGGTCTGTATGGTGAGCTGGCGGGCATCGTCGTAATTGGCGGTGGAGGTGAAGTGCCTGGTCACCAGATCCGCCTGGCGATGCTCCTCCTTCAGGGCATAGGCATGGCGGGTGCGGGCCACGGCGATCTCCGCCTGCTGGCCGCGATAACTGGTCTGCAGCGCCACCAGATCGGTGCGCACCTTGGCAAGTTCCGCCTCGGCCTTGGCCACGGCGACCCGGAAGGACTCCTGATCCAGCTCGAACAGCGGCTGGCCAGCCCGGACCTGCTGGTTTTCCTCGACGAACACCTTGGCCACCCGGCCCAGCACCTCGGTGCTGATGGGGACCTTGTCCGCCTTCACATAGGCGTTGTCCGTCTCCACATAGCGCCCGCCCTGCAGGTAGATAACGCCCGCCCCGATCAGGGCCAGTGCCGGCACCACCACCAGCAACAGCAGGCGGGTGCGGCGCCGGTTGGCGGCGGGACGGGAGGAAGAGGGGGAATCAGTGGTCATGATATGGCTCCACGTTGGTTGGCATCACAGGAAAGCATCAGAGGTGGCCGAGGTTGGCACGCAGGATCTTGAGGGAGCGGCACAGCGCCTCGGTCGCCTCCTCCCCCAGCTCGCCGATGGCCCTCTGATGCACCAGATCGGACGCCTGTTTGATCATCGCCAGATAGGGGGCGGCCCCTTCGGTCAGATGGAGCTGATAGGCCCGCCTGTCATGGGGGTCGCTGCGCCGCTCCACCAGGCCGCTCTCCGCCAACTGATCGAGCTGACGGGCCAGGGTGATGGGCTGGATGTCGAGCCGCTCCGCCAGATCCACCTGGCGGATCCCTTCGCTGCGTGCAATGTGCACCAGAGCCCTGGCCTGGGCCAGGGTGAGGCAGCTTCCCTCCAGCTGCTGCTGGAACTGGCGGCGCATCAGGCGCTGGACGTCGCCGATGAGAAAGCCAAGGGTGTCCGGTTGTTTGTTCATGATATGCAACCTATATAGTAAGCTTTACTTATTATATGCGAAGCGTATCCATGTGCAAGCTGGCCCCGGCCGCCGTTTGGGTTCATGCTGGGTGCCACCACCTCAACGGCAGGAGACACGTCATGGATATCAGGATGGAGCGGGACAGCCTGGGGGAGATAGCCGTCCCGGCGGACAGGCTCTGGGGGGCCCAGACCCAGCGCTCCCTGCATCACTTCAACATCTCGGGGGAGCGCCAGCCCATGGAGATCATCCATGCCCTGGCCCGCATCAAGTCCGCCTGCGCCCGGGTCAACCACGCCCTGGGGCTGCTGCCGGCCCGCAAGGCCCAGGCCATCATGGCCGCCGCCGACGAGATCCTGCGCGGCCTGCACGACGCCGAGTTTCCCCTGATGGTGTGGCAGACCGGCTCCGGCACCCAGACCAACATGAACCTCAACGAGGTGCTGGCAAACCGGGCCAGCGAACTGCTCGGCGGCCCCCGGGGGGAAGCGCGGCTGGTGCATCCCAACGACGAGGTAAACAAGAGCCAGTCCAGCAACGATGTCTTTCCGAGCGCCATGAACCTGGCGGCGGTCACCGCCATCACGCAGCGGTTGCTGCCAGCCCTCGCAGCCCTGAAGCAGACCCTGGCAGGCAAGGCCGCCGCCTTCGACCACATCGTCAAGATTGGCCGCACTCATTTGCAGGATGCCACTCCCCTCACCCTGGGCCAGGAGATCTCCGGCTGGGTCGCCCAGCTTGAACAGGGGGAGCGCCATCTACGGGCCGCCCTGCCCCATCTGTGCGAGCTGGCGCTCGGCGGCACCGCCGTAGGCACCGGCCTCAACTGTCCTCCCGGCTTTGCCGAGGCGGTGGCCAGGACCCTGGCCGAGCAGACCGGCCTGCCGCTGGTGAGCGCCCCCAACAAGTTCGAGGCCCTGGCGGCGAGTGACGCCCAGGTTCACGCCCACGGTGCGCTCAAGACGCTGGCAGCCTCCCTCATGAAGATCGCCAACGACGTGCGCTGGCTGGCGAGCGGCCCCCGCAGCGGGCTGGGGGAGCTGCTCATCCCCGAGAACGAGCCTGGATCCTCCATCATGCCCGGCAAGGTCAACCCGACCCAGAGCGAGGCCCTCACCATGCTCTGCGCCCAGGTGATGGGCAACGATGTGGCCATCAACATCGGCGGTGCCAGCGGCAACTTCGAGCTCAACGTGTTCAGGCCCATGATCGCCTACAACGTCCTGCAGAGCGTGCGGCTGCTGGCGGACGGCATGCAGAGCTTCCACGACCACTGCGCCGTCGGCATCACCCCGAACCAGGCCAGGATCGACGATCTGCTCTCCCGCTCCCTGATGCTGGTGACGGCCCTTAACCCCCATATCGGCTATGACAAGGCGGCCGAGATCGCCAAGCGGGCGCACCATCAGGGACTGAGTCTGCGGGAGGCGGCCATTGCCTCGGGCTACCTCAGCGCGGAGCAGTTCGATGCCTGGGTGATCCCCGCTGACATGGTGGGTCGCACGTCATAAGGCAGCGCAGCGCACGGCAATCCCATGCCCGGGGCATACCAGCGCAGGTGGCAGGCGCAGCAAATAGGGACAGTGATGGGAAATAAAGATGAAAAGGGTGCCATGGCGCCCTTTTCATTGCAGATCTGCCGTCAGGTCTTGCTCTGGCAGTTGAACATCCAGTGGGTGCCGAACTTGTCCACCAGGGATCCGAAATAGTCACCCCAGAACATCTCCGCCAGCGGCATCTCCACCTTGCCTCCCTCGGCCAGGGCTGCGAACAGGCGATCGGTCTCACCCCGGCTGTCCGGCTCCAGGTTGAGGTAGCTGTTGTTGCCCTGCACCAGGGTGAACCCCATGCTGGCCGGAGCATCAGTGCCCATCAGCACGTGACCCCCAAGGATGGGCAGGGCCACATGCATCACCAGCTCCCCGTCTTCCTCCGATAAAGGGGGCTGGCCCGGGCAACCCGGGGACTCCTTGAACCTGTGGATGGGGCTGCTGAAGTCACCGCCGAACACTTCGCGATAGAAGAGGAAGGCAGCCTCCGTCTCCCGGGCAAAATTGAGATAGGTGCTGACACGCGCCATGGGTTTCTCCTTGTCACCGATAGCTGGCCCCTGTGGCCAGCTAACAGCATAGAAGAGCACGGGGCACCGTCAGGTGGCGATCCGGTCCCCCTCCCCGCCTGGGGGAGCCGCGCTCACAGCCCAGGTTCGGTCGAACACGCAAAAGTGCAACCCGATTCGCAGTGGGTTGCACCTCATGTAGGCATTCATAAGATGCATTGCCAACCCATTAATAATGCTGTGAAAAGCGGACAAGCGGCGGGCTTGAAAGGAGCCTGATGGAGACCGGATTCATGGAAGAATTCAACAATGTAACCAATACATTAAAATTTCTTGCTTGAAGGTTGCGCCTGGTTGCACCATCATCGGCGAAATTTAACCGTCCGGTAATATTGTTACCTTCTAGATACAGGAAGTCCCATGGCCACTACCACCCTCGGCGTCAAACTCGATGAAGCGACCCGCGACCGCCTCAAACAGGCTGCGCAGACCCTGGATCGCACTCCCCACTGGCTGATCAAGCAAGCCATCTTCACCTATCTGGAGCAACTGGATCGCGGTCTGACCCCGCCCGAGCACTCCGGGCTGGCTGCCGCCGCCGGGGAAGAGGCCGTCGAGACCCTGACCGAGCAGGGCATCCAGGTCTTCCTCGAGTTTGCCGAGAGCATTCTGCCCCAGTCCGTGCTGCGGGCCGCCATCACGGGGGCTTATCGCCGCCCCGAGACCGAAGCCGTCCCCATGCTGCTGGAGCAGGCCCGTCTGCCCAAGGAGAAGGCTGACGCGACCCAGAAGCTGGCCATGGGCATCGCCGAGAAGCTGCGCAACCAGAAGAGCGCCAGCGGCCGTCAGGGCCTGGTCCAGGGGCTGCTTCAGGAGTTCTCCCTCTCCTCCCAGGAAGGGGTGGCCCTGATGTGCCTAGCGGAGGCGCTGCTGCGCATCCCCGACAAGGCGACCCGGGATGCCCTCATCCGCGACAAGATAAGCGGCGGCAACTGGAGCCAGCACCTGGGCCAGAGCACCTCATTGTTCGTCAACGCAGCCTCCTGGGGTCTGCTCATCACCGGCAAGCTGGTGGCCACCCACAACGAGGCGGGCATGAACAGCTCCCTCAAGGGACTCATCGGCAAGGGGGGTGAGCCGCTCATCCGCAAGGGCGTCGACATGGCGATGCGCCTGATGGGTGAACAGTTCGTCACCGGCGAGACCATCGCTGAGGCGCTGGCGAACGCAGGCGGCATGGAGAGCAAGGGGTTCCGCTACTCCTACGACATGCTGGGGGAAGCGGCCCTGACCGAGGAGGACGCCAAACGCTATCTGGCCTCCTACGAGCAGGCCATCCACGCCATCGGCAAGGCCTCCCACGGTCGCGGCATCTACGAGGGGCCGGGTATCTCCATCAAGCTCTCCGCCCTGCATCCGCGCTATAGCCGCGCCCAGTACGATCGCGTCATGGAGGAGCTCTACCCCACCTTGCTGGGCCTGACCCAGCTCGCCAGGCAGTATGACATCGGCATCAACATCGACGCCGAGGAGGCCGATCGCCTGGAGATCTCCCTCGATCTGCTGGAAAAGCTCTGCTTCGATCCATCCCTCGCCGACTGGAACGGCATCGGCTTCGTCATCCAGGCCTACCAGAAGCGCTGCCCCTATGTGATCGACTACGTCATCGATCTCGCCAAGCGCAGCCGTCACCGCCTGATGATCCGTCTGGTGAAGGGCGCCTACTGGGACAGCGAGATCAAGCGTGCCCAGCAGGAAGGGCTGGAAGGCTACCCGGTCTACACCCGCAAGCCCTACACGGATGTCTCCTACCTCGCCTGCGCCCGCAAGCTGCTGGCGGTGCCCGAGGCCATCTATCCCCAGTTCGCCACCCACAACGCCCATTCGTTGTCGGCGATTTACCAGCTCGCCGGTCAGAACTACTACCCGGGCCAGTACGAGTTCCAGTGCCTGCACGGCATGGGCGAACCGCTCTACGAGCAGGTGGTCGGCAAGGTGGCCGACGGCAAGCTGGGTCGCCCCTGCCGCATCTATGCACCGGTAGGCAGCCACGAGACCCTGCTCGCCTACCTGGTGCGCCGCCTGCTGGAGAACGGGGCCAACACCTCCTTCGTCAACCGCATCGCGGACAACAACATCTCCCTCTCGGACCTGGTGCAGGATCCGGTGCAGCAGATCGAGCAGATGGCCGCCCGTGAAGGGACCCTGGGTCTGCCCCATCCGCGCATCCCCCTGCCACGGGATCTCTACGGCGAGGCGCGCCCGAACTCCGCAGGTCTGGATCTCGCGAACGAGCACCGCCTGGGGTCACTCTCCGCCGCCCTGCTCGCCAGCACCAACACCGCCTATCAGGCCGTGCCTATGCTGGGTTGCGACACCGAGGCGCCGACCCAGTTCCAGCCCGTGCTCAACCCGGCGGATCACCGCGATGTCGTCGGTCAGGTGAGCGAAGCCACGGTAGCGCTGGTGGACAAGGCGCTCGCCTGCTCCCTCACGAGCGGCCAGATCTGGCAGTCCACCCCGCCAGCCGAGCGGGCCGCCGTGCTGGACAGGGCCGCCGATCTGATGGAATCCGAACTGCAACCCCTGATGGGCCTGCTGGTTCGCGAATCCGGCAAGACCTTCGCCAACGCCATCGCCGAGGTGCGCGAAGCGGTGGACTTCCTGCGCTACTACGCCGCCCAGGCGCGCAACCACTTCGCCAACGACACCCACAGGCCGCTCGGCCCCGTGGTCTGCATCAGCCCCTGGAACTTCCCCCTGGCCATCTTCAGCGGCCAGGTGTGCGCGGCCCTGGCCGCCGGCAATACGGTGCTGGCCAAGCCTGCCGAGCAGACCCCCCTCATCGCGGCACAAGCGGTGCGCATCCTGCTGGAAGCGGGGGTTCCCGCCGGTGCGGTGCAACTGCTGCCGGGCCGTGGAGAGACCGTGGGTGCGGCGCTCATCGCGGACGAACGGGTGCGCGGCGTCATGTTCACCGGCTCCACCGAGGTGGCGGGCATCATCTCCCGCAACCTGGCCGGTCGCCTCGACGCCCAGGGTCGCACCATTCCCCTCATCGCCGAGACCGGCGGACAGAACGCCATGATCGTCGACTCCTCCGCCTTGACCGAACAGGTGGTGATGGATGTCATCTCCTCGGCGTTCGACAGCGCCGGTCAGCGCTGCTCCGCCCTGCGAGTGCTGTGCGTGCAGGATGACGTGGCGGATCGGGTGATCCGGATGCTCAAGGGCGCCATGGCCGAGTACAAGGTCGGCAGCCCCGAGCACCTTTCCACCGACATCGGTCCCGTCATCGACGCCGAGGCCAAGGCCAACATCGAGCGCCACATCAAGGCCATGGGCGACAAGGGGCGCAAAGTGCACCAGATCGCCCGCACCCAGGGGGATGCCTGCAGCCGCGGCACCTTCGTGCTGCCGACCCTGATCGAGCTCGACAGCCTGGACGAACTGGGACGCGAAGTGTTCGGCCCGGTGCTGCACCTGGTCCGCTACCCGCGCACCCGGCTCGGGGAGCTGCTCGAGCAGATCAACGCCAGCGGTTACGGCCTGACCCTGGGTGTTCATACCCGCATCGACGAGACCATCGCCCAGGTGGTGAACGTGGCCAAGGTGGGCAACCTCTACGTCAACCGCAACATCGTGGGCGCCGTGGTCGGGGTGCAACCCTTCGGTGGGGAAGGGCTTTCCGGCACCGGTCCCAAGGCCGGCGGCCCGCTCTACATGTATCGCCTGCTCGGCGCCCGTCCCCAGGAGGCGGTGGCCAATCAGCTGCACCAGGAGTCCGGTGCCCTGCATGCCGAGGCGAAAGCCCCCCTCGTGGCCCTGCGCGACTGGGCGAGCAAGCAGGATCCGGCCCTCGCCGCCCTGTGCGATCACTACGCCGCGCTCTCCCAGAGCGGCCGTACCCAGTTGCTGACCGGCCCCACCGGCGAGCGCAACAGCTACAGCCTGCTGCCCCGGGAACGGGTGCTCTGTCTTGCCCAGGAGAAGGCCGACCTGCTGGCCCAGCTGGCCGCCTGTCTGGCGGTCGGCAGCCAGGTGCTGCTGCCGGACGATGCCCAGACACGCTCCCTCCTCTCTTCCCTGCCGACCGAGGTGCGGGATCCCATTGCGCTGGTGGCGGACTGGGCAACGGGGGAGACGGATTTCGATGCCCTGCTGCACCACGGCGACTCGGATCAGTTGCGGGAGGTGAGCAAGCTCGCCGCCGCGCGCCAGGCAGCCCGTAACGGCGCCATCATCGGTGTGCACGGCCTGCATCGCGGCGAGACCGACATCCCGCTGGAGCGCCTGCTCATCGAGCACGCCCTCTCGTTCAACACCGCCGCCGCCGGTGGCAACGCCAGCCTGATGACCATAGGCTAAGCGCCGCATAGTGACGGAGACTCAAGCCCCGCCGATGCGGGGCTTGTTCTTTCGTCTCTGGGAGACGCCCATGAAAAAGGCCGCCCTTGTCGGGGCGGCCTTTTTGTTCTCCCCTCTCCCCTCGCGGGAGAAGGGTTGGGGATGAGGGGCGACTCGCCTACACGTACTCCATAAAGACGCGGGAGGTGAGCTTGGTGATGAGCTCATAGGGAATGGTGCCGATCTGGTCGGCCACCCGCTCCACCGGCAGCCCCTCACCCCAGAGCACCGCCTCGTCGCCGGCTTTGTCGGTGGCGCCGGGGCCGAGATCCACCGTGGTCATGTCCATGGAGACGCGGCCCACCAGGGGCACGATGCGGCCATTGACCAGCACTGGCGTGCCGTTGGGGGCCATGCGCGGATAACCGTCGCCATAGCCGATGGCAATCACCCCGAGCCGGGTATCGCGATCCGACACCCAGTTGGCGCCATAGCCTACCGGCTCGCCCGCCTTGTGATCGCGCACCGCGATGAGCTGGGTCTTGAGGGTCATCACCGGCTGCAGGTCATAATCCGCCGCCACCGTATTGGGGAAAGGCGACACGCCGTAGAGGATGACGCCGGGGCGCACCCAGTCGCAGTGGGAATCCGGCCAGGCCAGGATGCCCGCCGAGTTGGCCATGGCGCGCTCGCCCTTGAGCGGCGCGGTCAGCTGGCTGAACAGGTCGATCTGTTCGCGGGTGGTGGGTTGCTCCAGCTCATCGGAGCGGCTGAAGTGGGTCATGACGTTGAACGGCTGCACCACGTTCTTGCACTTGGCGAGGCGCTCGATAAAGGCGGGCATCTCCTCGGCCCGTACCCCGAGGCGGTGCATGCCGGTATCGAGCTTGAGCCAGGCCACCACGGGGGCAGGCAGCTCCGCCTGCTCCAGCGCCTCGAGCTGCTCCCAGGTGTGCACCGCGGTCTGCAGGTTGTTGGCCGCCAGCACCGGCAGGTCGGCGGCGCTGAAGAAGCCCTCCAGCAGCACGATGGGCTTGACCACGGCGCAGGAGCGCAGCATCAGCGCCTCTTCGATGCGGGCCACCGCGTAGGCGTCCGCATCCACCAGGGTGCGGGCGACCGGCAGCAGGCCGTGACCGTAGGCGTTGGCCTTGACCACGGCAATGATCTTGCATTGGGGGGCGTGGCGTTTAACCACAGCGAGGTTGTGGCGCAGGGCCGCTGTATTGATCTGGGCGATAGCCGCTTTCATCTGTTTTCCCTTACGAGGGCATGATAATCAGGCACCGGGTGGTGTCAGCCCTCAAATCTCATCGTCTAAGGCCGGACCGGCAGAATTGTCGAACCGGGAAAACTGTGTCTGGATGCCGGGAGCAGGCTCCCGACTTAGTAGTCATCATCAAACGCCGGGCCCGCGTAGTTGTCAAAGCGCGAGAACTGACCCTGGAAGGTGAGCCGCACTCGTCCTATGGGGCCGTTACGCTGCTTGCCGATGATGATCTCGGCGATCCCCTTGTCGGGACTGTCGTCGTGATAGACCTCGTCGCGGTAGATGAACATGATCAAGTCCGCATCCTGCTCGATGGAGCCCGATTCCCGCAGATCCGAGTTGACCGGGCGCTTGTCGGCCCGCTGTTCCAGGCTTCGGTTGAGCTGGGAGAGCGCCACCACGGGGCACTGCAACTCTTTCGCCAGCGCCTTGAGGGAGCGGGAGATTTCACCGATTTCCAGAGTACGGTTGTCAGACAGCGCCGGCACCCGCATCAGTTGCAGGTAGTCCACCATGATCATGCTGATGCCGCCGTTGTCCCGCGCCACCCGACGGGCACGGGAGCGCACTTCGGTCGGGGTCAGGCCGGAGGAGTCGTCGATGTACATCTTCCCCTTCTCCAGCAGCAGCCCCATGGTGGAGGAGAGCCGCGCCCAATCCTCGTCGTCGAGCTGGCCGGTCCGCACCTTGGTCTGGTCGATGCGCCCCACCGAGGCGAGCATACGCATGATGATCTGCTCGGAGGGCATCTCGAGGGAGAAGATCAGCACCGGCTTGTCGGCGGTGAGGGCCGCGTGCTCGCACAGGTTCATGGCAAAGGTGGTCTTGCCCATGGAGGGACGGGCGGCGACGATGACCAGATCCGAACGCTGCAGGCCGGCGGTCATCTTGTCCAGATCGTTGTAGCCGGACGACACGCCGGTCACCCCGTTGTGGGGGGTCTTGAACAGCTCTTCAATCTTGTCGACGGTCTGCTCGAGGATGAGCTTCAGGGGCTGGGGGCCCTCGTTGGCGCTGGTGCGCTGCTCGGCGATCTGGAACACCTTGCTCTCGGCAAGATCCAGCAGATCGTTGGAGGTACGGCCCTGGGGCTCGTAGCCCGCTTCGACTATCTCGTTGGCGACCGAGATCATCTCCCGCACCACCGCCCGCTCACGCACGATCTCGGCGTAGGCACTGATGTTGGCGGCACTCGGGGTGTTCTTGGCGATCTCCACCAGATAGGCGAAGCCACCGGCCTCTTCCAGTTGCTCGGAGCGCTCGAGCTCCTCCTGCAGAGTGATGAGGTCGATGGGGTTGCCCGCGTTGGAGAGGCGGGTCATGGCCTGGAAGATCAGGCGGTGCGGGCGGCTGTAGAAATCCTTGTCGATCACCCGTTCGGCGACCCGATCCCAGGCCTCGTTGTCCAGCATCAGACCGCCCAGTACGGACTGTTCGGCCTCAAAAGAGTGGGGAGGTACTTTCAGCTGTTGTGTCTTGGCGTCTTTTTTCGCCGTCACTTGCTCTGCCATACACATAAAAACCGCAGCGGGAAGGGGACGGGAATTTTACAAAAGAAACCCCGCCATCGCGAGCGCTAATACGTCCCGTCATCGCATCCGGCGACAAGACGGGACCCTGGCCTCGTCAGCGTCATCCACTTCTGCGCCGCAGACCTGCCTCACAGTACGAGAAAGGGCCAGACCAGGGTCTGATCTTTCGTTCTTGCTCTTTGCTTGTTGCGCAACCTGCGCACCGAGCGACTCGGCCGTCTGTGTCTCATGGGCGCCTCCCCTGTCGGACGACTCAATCTGTTCATGAATAATTCATGCCATCCGTGATAATCATACCCGCAAGCTGCAACACAAAAAGGGACTGGCAGCCTGCCATGCGCCTCGCTGAGCTTGCACAAGCAGAGCATGCCCCCACCTACATGAGAGTGAAAGAGTCAAAATGAAAAAGATGCTGACCCTGTTTGCCCTGATCCTGGCCATTGGCCTTGGGGCACCCATCGCCGAGGCCAAGAAACTTGGTGGCGGCAAATCCTTTGGCAAGAGCTACAAGACGGCTCCGGCCCAACCTGCGGCCAAGCCGGTCGACACCAAGAACCCGACCGTGGGCGCCCAGGCACCCAAGAAAGGCGGCATGATGGGCGGCCTGCTGGGTGGTCTGCTGGCCGGCGGCCTGTTCGCCTACCTGCTGGGCAGCGGCGCCTTCGAAGGTCTGCAAGGGATGGACTTCCTGCTGATCGCCCTGCTGGCACTGGGCGGTGTCTTCCTGTTCCGAGCCCTGCGCAGGAACAAGGCGGCAGCGGCCCAGCCACAGACGGCCTATGCGGGCTATCAACCGCCCCAGAGCGCGGCCCCCCAGCAGTTCGAGCAGAGCCACAGCGCCCCGCAGGCCACCGGTTTTGCCGACAGCGACGTGCCCTTCCGTCTGCCCCCGGGCTTTGACATGAACGGCTTCCTGGCCGGTGCCCGCGATCACTACCGCACCCTGCAAGAGGCCTGGAACAAGAACGACCTGGAGAAGATCCGCGAGTACGTGAGCCCCGAGTTGTTCGAGCACCTCAAGGCCGAACGCGCCGAGCTCTCCGGTGAGCAGCACACCGAGGTGATGTACGTGGACACCCAGCTGGTCCGTGCCGACTACGGCAGCGACTGGGCCCAGGTGAGCGTGCGCTTCAGCGGCCGCTACATGGACCGTCAGGAGCAGGTCGAGGAGGATATCAAGGAGGTGTGGCACCTCGAGCGTGATCTCGCCAAGGACAATGCCCCCTGGCATATCGTCGGCATCGAGCAGCTCTAAGGTTCAACCGACCCATTTCATCAAGGCGACCTCAGGGTCGCCTCATGTACAGGATCTTTAGCTACAACCAATTGAAATAGATAGAAAAAAGGCTTCGTTTGTGATCTGATTTAATCGCAAAAAAAAACCGACACGCCCGAAGCCATGACTATTATCAATGCAACCCAG
>NZ_JABERS010000023.1:0-68553 GCF_013168745.1 Aeromonas sp. TW 6
CAGTTGGTTAAGATCTCGACTATTTACAGCTTGGCAACGCAAGGTACAATTAAAATCGTACTTGGAGCCGTTCAACTGATCGAGACTTGATCAACTTGTGCAGAGAATGATCATGCGTCGGCCCTGGTCTTGCCGATTTTGTAGCAAATCAAGGATGGTTTTCTTTTAGGAACTTGACGAGTCTCGTTGTCAACAGGATCAAATTCTGTCGAATAAGTCTTTTGCAGACTGCGCTTAGATACTTCAGCCTGACAATGGGGGCATGGAAAACTGTCTTTTACTCGCTTTGATTCTTCATCCAAAGCCTCGGCGAGAAATTCCACCTCGCCAGCACAATCAGGACAAGCGAACACTTCACTCCAGACGGTATATTCAATACGCCCCTTAGTTTTGCCATCTGTATGAAGCGTCTCGTACATCCAGCCAATTTCATTTTCAACGTCACGCAGCAGTTTTTTCGCTGCTTTATTAAATGCTGTTACATCAAAAGGCAAATTGTAGTTTGCCGCGATAAAAGTTGCGGCAGGAGATAAATCATTAAGAACACAGTGCCGAAGCCCCCATTGAGGAGCTGCATGGCCTTCTTCCTTCCACTTCTGTTCAAGCTCCATTTTGTATTCTTGAGGAGCGGACCCACACCATTGAGCTGCAACACCGGTCATGCCTGAGCCGTTGAATCCATCCAGTATGATGTCGCCTGGTTTTGTGTAATGGAGAATTGAAGGCACGATAGCAAGATGCGGAACCTTCGTGTGATAAGAGTGGGCTTTATATATGGCATGTGTCTTACCTTCACTGACATCTGCCGCAAATGGCTCGCGATGATATTCCTCATCAGTATCAGGTTTTTGTGCTTCCCATTCTGCAACAAAATCGCCAATCCAAGGATTAGGGCAGGCCGTGTAATAGGGCGGATCACTAAGATTTAAAATGTCTTCATCACTACCGATGGGAAACCCTTCAATTTTACGGAATTCTGGGTCTTTTAATTTTTCTGCCAGCAGGGCTAAAAAATAATCACGCCGAGCCTGATCGTTGGCAAAGGTTTTGCCTAAGCAGGTCACAGGGCCTGCAGTCTGATCGTGTTGTGGGCTATCACTGGAAAATAAGCTGTCTTGTTGCATGGAGCTTCCTATAGCGGGTACGGCATAAACCGCACCCGCGACTCTTGATTAATCGATGATGATGCGAACTTTCGCGATGTCTTTGCCCTGACAGAGTTTGTTCAGCAGGCGGTTAAAGCGCTCAGCGATTTCGTCACGCCCCTGGGGTAGACCTTGACCGAGTGCATACACGAGTTCGGCGGCACTGACTCGCACCTCCTCCAACCCGGCGAGAACCAGATTGACCGCCTGAACAAAGGCGGAATCCAGTGGGTCAGGTAGCTGCCCTTGCTGAATAAAATCATGAATTAACTCTGCCTGTTCGGCTTTGAGCAGATCCAGATTAATAAAGGGGTCATCCAGCAAGCTGCTGAGGTTACTGAGCCAATCACTTTGCAGGCTGTCGAGCCGCTGTTCCAGACTCTTCAATTGTTCGCTGGCTGGCGCCTTGCCGCTCTCTTGGCGAGCATTAAACTCCATGGGGTTGGCATTCATCGCCAGCAGCTTTGGGTCGATAGGCTTGGCGGCTTGCAATTGCGCCGCCTCCTTACGCCACTCAGCCAGTTGTGTGGCCGGGAGCAAGGCGATACCGCTTAAGATCTCCAGCTCAGCCAAGCGTTCGTCATTCAACAGCTTGGCTTTGGTCTTCTCTTCGTTGCCGTCGAGACGCGCTCGCATATAGAGCTCAACATAGTATTTGGCATAGTCGGTTTTCAGCGCCGACAATGTGCTGAGCTGCGCGGCCTTAAAGCTGTCATCACCGCGCAGTGAGGGGTTGGCCAAACCTTGGCGTAGGGCATCCCGCGCCAGCTTGACTTGCTCTTGCCAAGCATGTGATTCGGGCAATACCTGCTGCGCCTCTTTGAGATAGGCGCAGAGGGGGGCTAGATCGCCCACTACGGTTTTGAGCTGCACAAAGTTGTGCCATGTCTGCAGCATCTGTTGGTATGTGGCGATGTCGGCGGCAGTCACCTTAAGATTTTTCAGCTTGCCCGGTTTGTCGTAGCGCGCAATGGTTTCCAAAAAGTTCTTCAGCTCGCTCAGCTGGGTGGAGAGCGTCTGCTCCTCGCTCTCTTCCAGTACTGATTGCCCCCACAGCGGCAAGCGATCCTTAACGCTCTGCTGCCCCTTGACCAGCTCGTTAATCAGCGCCTCAGTGCGCTTTAACATTTCCCGCACCACGCCTTCATCGCCTTGCTGAATTGAGGTGGCTAGGCCATCGTTCATCTCAAGCAGGGTGAGTAGGGCTTTTAAGGCGGTGATATTAAAATCCTTGGGTGCCTGGATATGTTTAAAATCTCTCAGCACATCAAAGGGGATGGACTTGAACTTGACCACATCGCTGGCGGTCAGGGTGTGGCCGACTACCACCAACTCGAGCTCGCCGCTGTAAACCAAACAGGCGATCAGCACTAGCAGCCATTCAGGCTCCAGGCGGAAGCTATCGGGCTTAAAGTAGAGGCGGGAGTTGATGGCCTCCAGCAATTCGGCTTGATTGACCACTTGCCCTTGCTGCTTGCTTTGCAGGACGGCCAAAACGGCTTGGGCATAGCGCGATTGCAGCGGAGCGATTTTATCACCATCCAATAATTCCAACGCATCGAGCACGGCATTGGCGCGCTTGGTTGCTGCCCCACCGGAGACGACACTTAACGCATCCTTGGCTGCGCTTTCGATGTTATCGTAGGTGATCCATTGGCTAAAGCTGGGATACTCGGGTGCCAACGCTTCAAAGTGATTGGCCAAAATATGGCTGGCAACGGCTTCGAAGATATCTTTGAGACTGCCGATCTGGCTATCACCAAGTCCGGAGATGTTGCGCACCGAGGTGCCTTTTAGCCAGTCCATCATCGGCTTGTTTTGCCCGTTATATTGGGCAATGTAAGCCTCTTTGAAGTGGCTCTTGAGCCAGGTCTGCATCTCTTTGAGATAACCATCAGCCTTGAGTTTGTAGACATTCTTAGCGTTACCGGTAGCCGAAGCATGCAAGTCGATGGCTGCTGCGTAGTAGTTCAAGCAACGATCAAACTCGGCATCGGCGTTTTGCAAAACAAACAGCACTTCATCGCTACGGATAAACTCTTTTTTCAGCTTGGGCGGGTTATAGGGCTGAATAAAGTACATGTAATAGTCGAGCGGAGGTTTGGCTGTCTCGCGCTCATTGGGAGAGCCGAGGAACATCCAGCCGGGGCGGTTGACGTTACGATCCAACCATTTGAGCTCGTGCCGCCACATCTGAATATTAGGCTGCTGGGTATCAGTTTCTTCCAGGATCTGCAGCATGGCTTCACGATAAGCACCATTACGGCTGTCATCGGTCAGCAAGGGCACCTTGTTTTCGATATAGGCATCAAAATCTTCGGTCTTTTTCAAATCCAAAAAGAATTGATCGTTGGCCTTGTTCTTGGAAAAGAACTGGCCGTTGACGGTTTTACGGATCTTGGTCAATACCGCGACGATCTGGGTTTCCAGGTTTTTGCTCTTTTCCCCTGGCAACTGTTCGATACCGGGTAGATAGAGGCAAAGAGAATCACGTAGCTCGGCAGCCGTAGCCCCCATCTCGTTATAAACATCGCCGACGGACAAACGATGGATGGCCAGTCCGGCGACCAAGCGCTTGGCAAAATCGATCTCCGTAGCGGTGGGATAGGCTTGGTCGATACGCGTAAACAGGGTTTCACCGACCTCAATAACCTGACCGATCTCCGGGTTGGTTTTGGCGCTCGGGTCGCCTCTAAGCTCATCCCAGTAGGTGTCGTAAGAAAACACACCTGGCTTATCGGTAGGCACCACCTGCTCCATCAAGGCTTGCATCTGCCGCGACAGGCTACGCAGTACCTGGCGTTGCTCTATACCCGCGCCCCGCACGCGCTCGAAGGTATTGATGTAGTCAGGGTGCACTGGGAACATGCGCACAAACTCATCGAGGCGTTCGTTCATGCGGTCAAAGCAGGGGGTGAATTGCTGCAGGTACTCGCGGATCCAATGCAGTTGCTGGGCATCTTTTTTGAGCAGACGCTCGGCGACGACATATTTGATATCGTCACGGGTAATCAGCACCTGCTCGGCCCGGTCACGGATGCGTTTGACTTCTTGGGTGGCGAATGCAAGTTGCGTGCTATCAAAGATAGCTTCTTGCACACCACAGATGAAACGGAAACGGGTACCATCGATCACTTCACCCATCACACGCATCATGGCCATATCCAACGGCAGCTGCTGCTGATTACGAGAGCGCAGGTAATCGAGGATTTCGTCACAGATCAGCAGCAAACCTTGGTCGGGATAGCGCTCGTGAAACAGCGCCATCATCTTTTCAAAGTAGGGTTTGTGATTGGATGAGATTTCCTCCATGGCCGGGAATTGGTAGTCGATACCCATCTCAGCCAGGCCTGATGTCAAGTTGTCGGTGACAATATCGGCAAAGGCTTTTTTGCTAGCACCGACTTCAAAGCGGATGACTTTGAACTTGCCAGCAATCTTGTTCGCGGCTACACGCACCTTGTCGTTAGTGATGAATTGGGCCAATTCTGGAAACTCGGCGACGGCCGAGATCACCGACATCAAATGTGATTTACCGGAACCGTAGTTACCGACCACCCAGAGAGATTTGTTATCAACGGATTCGTCAAACTGAAGCTGAGGAATGATGATGTCCGCCAGCTTTTGCGACATTTTGTCCGAGATGACATATGAGGCCACCAACTGTTGAGCCTTTGACTGTTCTGCCGACTCTTTGAGTTTGATGATGGTGGTGACGGGCTCAAACTGAATGAGCTCCCCGTACTTTTTCATTTTTATCCCCTTTGCTCGGTAACGTGAATGATGGGCACGTTGGCCAAATCATTCGCAGAGTAAGATTGATAGTCGTCCCGTCCGGGGACGGAAAAGGTTAGAAATCGTTCTGTAATCTGACCAGGCCAGATGGCCACGATAGGTTTGAGGCGAGCTAAATCCTGGAGCTGACGCAGTGGGTCTAGTTCCAACGTTGGCTCAAACAAAACTTGGATCCTGTCTAGCCATACAACATCAGACGCTATGCCATTCAGCATTTGAGCAATGATGTCTGAAACATGGCGAGACCGGTCATTGCATGATAGCGGTAACAGCCGCTCACATAACTGTTCTGAAAGCTCAAGATATGTCAGCCCTTCTGTTTCACGAGCAGACCTGATGATTTGTGTAGGTGAGTTGATGACTAGCACCAAGGCGCTAGATTGGACACTCATTCTCAACAGGGCCTTGTTGGCTTCCGCTTGCAGCTCGTATGCCGAAGATACGCTTGTTACATGGATTGGTTGCCCGAGCATCGCTCTCTGCTTAATGACACAAATAAATTGGCATATTCTAGCGATTTCAACTTGGTCTGTCTCATCAGAAACCTTGAGATAGCGTGTCTTTATGAATCGCCCCGGCTCTCCAACTGACTGGGGATCCACATAACCACCCAACTGGAATCAAGGCTGAGACACGGATTGTGACTCATACTGACCTCTTTGTTATTTGTCGGCGCCATGGTACGCCATCAGTGGCATGCGGGACTTGCGCTGGTTCAAAGGTGGCGCGCTATAATGCCTGTATATAAATACAGGTGTTATTACCATGAAGCTGTTAACCCCAGACCCATCACCCGCCGAGGTGACCATCCCGCTGTTCTTGCATCACGCCTCCTGTGGCTTTCCCAGCCCAGCAAGCGACTATCTGGAAGGGAAGTTGGACCTCAACACCCACTGCGTGTCGCACCCTGCAGCAACCTTCTATCTGCGCGCCGAGGGGGAGAGCATGACCGGGGTCGGCATCTTTCCCGGTGACTTGCTGGTAGTCGATAAGAGCCTGACCCCGCGCCATGGTGATGTGGTGATTGCACTACTCGATGGCGGCTTCACGGTAAAGATCTTGCAGCTCAAGCCTAGGCTGCGGCTGTTGCCAGCCAATTCGGCGTTCGCGCCTATCGACCCTTGCATGAGCCTCTCCCTGGAGTTGTTCGGAGTAGTCACCCATGTGATTGGCAATCTGAGGCAGCGTGATGGCTATAGCGCTCGTTGATGTAAACAACTTCTACGCCAGCTGTGAGCGGCTGTTTCGCCCTGAGCTGCGTGGCCGCCCGATCGTGGTGCTCTCCAACAACGATGGATGCGTGGTGTCGCGCAGCCCCGAGGCCAAGGCGATGGGTATCAAGATGGCCGGGCCCTACTTCAAGATCCGCGATCAGTTCGAGGCGCATGGCGGTGTGGCATTCAGCTCCAACTACGCGCTCTATGGAGACATGTCTGGCAGGGTGATGAGCACGTTGGAGACCATGGCCCCCGAGCTGGAGGTCTACTCCATCGATGAAGCATTCCTGTCACTGTCGGAGTCGTTTGCCGGGGACCTGACAGCCTATGGACAACAGATCCGGCAGCGAGTGTGGCAGTGGACCGGCCTCACGGTAGGGGTCGGGATTGGCCCCACCAAGACCCTCGCCAAGCTGGCCAACTATGCAGCCAAGAAGTGGCCTGCCACGGGCGGCGTCGTGGACTTGCGTGACGAGCTGCGCCGTGCCCGGCTGATGGCTATCACCCCGGTGGACGAGGTGTGGGGCATAGGACGGCGCTTGGGCGCTAAGTTGGTGGCACAAGGCATCAACACCGTGGCTGACCTGGTGGCTAGCGACGCCAAAGGGTTACGCGCCCAATACGGCGTGGTGGTCGAGCGGATCGTACAGGAGCTGCGTGGCCTGCCTTGCGCAGAGCTGACCGTTGAACCGGCGGCGAAGCTGCAGATCCTCTCGAGCCGTTCCTTTGGTGAGCGCGTGACCGACCGTGGAGAAATGGCCCAAGCGTTGTCGGGCTTTATGGCTCGCGCAGCCGAGAAGCTGCGGGCCGAGGGAATGTGTTGCCAGCGGGTGCACCTGTTCGTGCGAACCAGCCCCTTTGATGAACGAGCCCCTTACTACAGTGAGCAGGCTGGCGTCCGGCTGGTCTGCCCTAGCGATGATACCCGGTTGCTGCTGCAGCAAGTGAACGTGCTGCTACCGCAGATTTGGCGCGACGGTTACCGCTATCAGAAGGGGGGCGTCATGCTGAGTGAGTTCACCCCCAAGGGGCAGCAACAGGCCGATCTGTTTGCCCCGTCCTCCGCTCAATCAGATGCGCTGATGGCAGTGATGGACCAGATCAAAGCCAAGGGATTGGGGCGCGTAGGCTTTGCCAGCCAGGGCACTGGGTCGCCTGAGTGGATGATGCGACAAGAGCACTTGAGCCCCTGTTACACCACCCGCTGGGAGGACCTGCCGGTGGCGAGGTAAAAAGCCACAGAAGGTTGAAACAGTCTATTCAAAGCTCGCTGGACAGGTAAATTTTGGACGGGAAATTTTTTTCCAAACGAGGAACTGATACAACAGAGAGCGCCAACTTTCGCAAGAGTCAGTTACCTTTTGAGAAAGGTGAGAGTTAAAATTTCCTCCACGGCCAATTAACCACATATGACCATTCCAGCCCAGATAACACTATGTTATTGCAGAAGTTCTGATGTTAGGCATACGGTTAGGCATATATTAATTTTCTGAATTGGCGATTTTAATTTAAGATCAATTAGTTAGTCATTAGGTTCAACATCCCCCAGCACCAAACGTTTGGAAAGGGCCACTTCGCAAGAAGTGGTCCTTTTTGTATCCTTTTTCTCACCTTCAGAGGTTGTATCCGCCCCGCGAGTGCTGTGCATCTCCAGACCAAGGGCCAAAGGCTCCGCGGGTCGTGACTGCATTTGACATGTGCCAGCATCCAGGTGATGCGGCCAGCAAAAACCGGCGAGTGGAGCGGCAATTTGCCCGGGAGCTGTGGGCCACGCCATCAGCCCAGCGCCTCCATGGGGTTGAAACAACCTCGAGGGTTCGCCCCCGAGAATCTTCCACTAGCCGTTGGCAGTGGAAGGCTGGGTCAGATGAACGACGGGATTTTCGGAGAAGAGGTAGCGGTCATCCTCCATTTCGTCATCGAAGATGGTGGCCTGGAAGAGCATCTGCTTGGTGTTCTCCAGGTGCTGCCACATGGCCAGCTTGGCCGCCTGCGGATCCTTGCGCATCAGGGCCTTGAGGATCTGGTCGTGATCGTCGCACCAGCTGGAGATAGCCTTGTCGTCGATATGCTCGTGGAGCTTGCGCCAGTAGGGGTTGCGCTCGCGATGCAGCCAGAGCTGCTCGGTCAGGATCACCAGCACGGAGTTCTGGGTCGCCTTGGCCACCTGGATATGGAACTGCTTGTCCCACTCCGAATCGCGGGCACGATCCTCCTTGCGGGCCAGGGCCTGGATCTTCAGCAGCTCCATGATGTCCTGCTTGGTCACCTGGGTCGCGGCAAACTCGGCGATATTGCTCTCCAGCAGTTGCCTGGCTTGCAGCAGCTCGAAGGGGCCCGCCGTCAACAGGGCGTCATCCAGGGTGGGAGTCGCTTCGGCATACTGGCTCTCCCGGGCGATCACGTGGATCCCGGACCCTTTCTGCACCGCCACCAGCCCTTCCACTTCCAGCATGATGATGGCTTCGCGCACCACGGTGCGACTCACGTCCATCTCCTCGGCAATCAGCCGCTCGGCCGGCAGACGCTCGCCAACTTGATAACGCTGGCTGGCAATGCGTTGTTTCAGCTCGGCGGCGACTTTCTGATAGAGACGCTTTGATTCAACCAAGTCCATATTCATCTCACTCACACCCCAGCCTCATACTATTCAAGTGCCGGGACTGTCCCCCGGATACGGTAACTTGTTATACCAATTTACATGAAAATGAACAAGTGAGCCCTGGGCTCACTTGTTCTCTCATGACTCAGTGCATGCCAAACAGTCCCGGCAGGAAGAGACTGAGTGACGGTATGTAGGTCACCGCCATCAGGCTCAGCAGCAAGACGAAGAAGAAGGGCAGCATGGGCCGGATCAGGGCCTGCAGCTTGACCCCCGAGACCGAACACCCCACAAACAACGCACTGCCCACCGGCGGTGTACAGAGCCCGATGCAGAGGTTGAAGATCATCATGATGCCGAAGTGGACCGGATCCATGCCGAGCTCGGTGACGATGGGCAGGAAGATCGGGGTGAAGATCAGCACCGCCGGAGTCATGTCCATGAAGACGCCCACGATGAGCAGGATCACGTTGATGATGAGCAGGATGACCAGAGGGTTATCGGAGACATTCATCAAGGCGTCACTGATGGTGTAGGGGATATCCGCATTGGTCATGGCCCAGGACATGCCCACCGAGATGCCGATCAGCAGCAGCACGATGGCGGTGGTGATGACCGAGTCCAGCATGATGGCCGGCAGATCCTTGAACTTCACTTCGCGGTAGATGAGCACCGAGAGTACGAAGGTGTAGACCACGGCGATGGCGGAGGCTTCGGTGGCGGTGAAGATGCCCCCCAGGATCCCGCCCATGACCACCACCACCAGCAGCAGGCTGGGGATGGCATCCCAGAAGGCGCGCATCACCATGGCAAAGGAGGGTCGCTCCGCAACCGGGTAGCCACGGCGCTTGGCGATGATGGCTCCCACGGCCATGATGCTGAGCCCCATCAGGATGCCGGGGACGTAACCGGCCATGAACAGGGTGGCCACCGAGATGCCGCCGGCGGTCAGGGCATAGATGATGAGCACGTTGGAGGGCGGGATCAGCAGACCCGTGATGCAGGAGGTCACGTTGATGGCCGCCGAATAGGCCGGATCATAGCCGGACTTCTTCTGCATGGGGGCCATGGTGCCACCCACCGCGGCCGCGGCTGCCACCGCCGACCCCGAGATGGAGCCGAACAGCATGTTGGCCATGACATTCACGTGGCCGAGCGAGCCCGGCATGCGGCCCACCAGCACCTGGGAGAAGTTGATGAGCCGCTGGGCGATGCCGCCGCAGTTCATCAGGGTCCCCGCCAAGATGAAGAAGGGGATCGCCAGCAGGGAGAAGCTGTCGAGGCCGGTGGCCATCTTCTGGCCGACCACCGCAAGGATGGTTTCCATCGGCAGCATCATCATGCCGGAGGCCAGGGTCGCCAGGCCGATGGAGAAAGAGATGGGCACGCCCGCGAACACCAACACGAAGAAGGAGCCGAACATGACCAGGGCTATGGTCCAATCCATCAGATGTTCTCCTCTGAGGGGGCAAGATCGGGGGTGGGCGCCAGACTGTCGAGCAGGGTCTCCAGCATGAAGAGCACACAGTAATAACTGATGATGAGGCCGCTCAGGGGCAGCACGGCGTAGACATAGGCCATCGGCAACTGCATGGCCGGGGAGACCTGGCCGGTGCTGTATACCTTGGTCACCAGGGTCAGGCCGCCCCACACCATGGCGCCGCTGGAAAACAGCAGCACGCAGAGATCCACGAACAGCTGGTTGGCGAGCTTGCGCCCTCCCTTGAGGTCGGAAACGAACAGGTCGATGCTGAGGTGGCGACGCTTGCCGGTGGCGTAGGCCGCTCCCAGCAATCCCACCCAGATCATGCTGAAGCGGGCTATCTCGTCGGTCATGGTGCTCGGCTGTGCCAGCACGTAGCGACTGAACACCTGCCAGACCACGCAGACTACCAGCATGGCCATCACGGCGACGGTAAACCCGGCGAGCAACCTGTCGATGGGTTGCTTGAACTTTTCAAGACGCATTGCGGTTCTCCCGGGAGGGCGATCTCGTCGCCCTCCCCTCATGATTACTGACCGGCTTCATTCTCGATCTTGGTGAGCCACTCACCGCGTACCGGATCCTTGCGGAAATCGTCATACAGGGGGGCCAGCGCAGTGCGGAAAGCCTCCTTGTCGACCTGGATGAAGGTGGCCCCCGCGTCGGTCGCCTGCTTGCGAGATGCCGCGACCTCCTTGTCCCACAGCTCCTGTTCGTAGGTTTCCGAGTGCTTGGCGGCAGTGGTGAGGATGGCCTTCTGCTCGTCGGAAAGCTTGTCCAGCACCTTGCTCGAGATCACCAGGAAATCGGGCACAGAAGTGTGCTGATCTTCGGCGTAGAACTTGGCCACCTCGACATGACGAGTCTGCACGTAGGAGGGCTCGTTGTTCTCGGCGCCGTCGATGACCCCTTGCTGCAGTGCGGTGTAGACCTCACCGAAGGGGATCGGGGCCGGGGCCGCACCCAGCAGTTCGATCAGCTTGATGGTGGTGGGGGTGGCGACCACCCGGATCTTCATCCCCTTCATGTCGGCCGGGGTGTGAATAGGCTTGTTGGCGTAGAAGCTGCGGGTCCCCGCCACGTAGGCGGCGATGGAGACGAAGCCCTTATCACGGGTCTGGGCCATCATGGATTCGCCCACGGGGCCGTAAATGACCTTGTTGAAGTGGGCCTGATCCTTGAACAGGTAAGGCAGGCTGAAGATGGAGAAGGCGGGCGAGAAGGGTTCCATCTCGCTGGCACTGGCCTTGGTCATGTCCAGGGCGCCGTTTTGCAGCAACTCCAGGGTCTCACGGGGACCGCCCATCTGGCCACCCGGGTAGATGCGCAGCTTCATCTTGCCGTCGGAGGCGGTGCTGATCTCCTTGGCCATCTGGGCCAACGCCTGGTGTACCACATGGTTGGTGTCCAGGTTATGGGCCAGCTTCAGCGTCACTCTCTCCATGGCATGGGAAGAGAAGGCTGTCAGGGCCAGGGGGGCGGCCATCAGGATGGCGGCGGCGATGGTTTTCATTTTCATTGGAGCGGGACCTCAAGTGTGTGCGTTTATCTGCTAGACCTCTTCCCTGAGGAGTCAGTCTTAATGTCCTACATCTTTGTGATGCACACTGTAATTGGTAGAACATCTATGAATGTTGAGAACCATCACAAAAACGGCATACCCCCACAAATGGGCTGTGATAAACCCAACGCAGGTCACATTTTACCCATCCACAAGAGTAAAAAGGTGTCATACAAACCTCTCATCCAGCCTCTTCATCCTCTTTCCCGCTCTTTCTCACCCTGTTAGGCACCATTGAAGGCCCTCTTTGAGACTCAAAATGGTTTAATTCGACGATTTTGTGAGCCGACCGGTGTTTTTTCAATATGGTGACTGGACGAGATGTCTGGCAATGAGAATAATTGGTCCAACAACTATCTCCACTTCACCGAGCACTCTCGTAGGGAGCAAGCGAATGACCGCCTTCATGACCGGTGACTTTCTGCTGGATACCGAATTCTCGCGCCAGCTTTATCACGGCTTCGCCGCCGGACAGCCCATCTTCGACTATCACTGCCACCTGCCGCCCCAGCTGATTGCCGAGGATCACCGCTTCGCCAACCTGTATGAGATCTGGCTCAAGGGGGATCACTACAAGTGGCGCGCCATGCGCTCAAACGGAGTGGATGAACGCTTCTGCACCGGGGATGCCGACGACTACGCCAAGTTCGAGGCCTGGGCCAGCACCGTGCCCCACACCATCGGCAACCCCCTCTATCACTGGACCCATCTCGAGCTCAAGCGGCCCTTTGGCATCACGGGCCAGCTGCTGGGGCCGCAGACCGCACAGGCTATCTGGCACCAGTGCAACGACAAGCTGGCCCAGCCCGACTTCTCGGCCCGCGGCATCATGAAACAGATGAACGTCAAGATGGTGGGCACCACGGACGATCCCGTCGACGATCTGCGCCACCACGCCGCCATCGCGGCCGACGGCGGCTTCGACATCAAGGTGCTGCCGAGCTGGCGTCCGGACAAGGCGTTCAACATCGACGCCCATGGCTTTGCGGACTATCTGGCCGAACTCGGCCGGGTCAGCGACATCCAGATCCGCACCTTTGCCGATCTGACCCGGGCCCTCGGCGTGCGGCTGGATCACTTCGCCGCACACGGCTGCAAGATTGCCGACCATGCCCTGGACGAAGTGCCCTTCGGCCAGGCCGGCGAACAGGCGCTCGACGCCATGCTGACTCGACGTCTGGGGGGCGCCGTACTGGAGAGCGCCGATGTGGCCGCCTTCAAGACCGCAGTGCTGCTCTATCTGGCGGGCGAATACCACCGGCGCGGCTGGGTGCAGCAGTACCACATCGGGGCGCTGCGCAACAACAACAGCCGCCGCCTGCTGACCCTGGGGCCGGACACCGGCTTTGACTCCATCCACGACGCTCCCGTGGCCAAGGCGCTCTCCCGCCTGCTCGACGCCCAGGACGCGCAAGGGACGCTGCCCAAGACCATCCTCTACTGCCTGAACCCGAGGGACAACGAGGTGCTCGGCACCATGATCGGCAACTTCCAGGGGGACAACCTTCCCGGCAAGATGCAGTTCGGCTCGGGCTGGTGGTTCAACGATCAGAAGGATGGCATGGAGCGCCAGATGACCCAGCTCGCCCAGCTCGGCCTGCTCAGTCGCTTCGTCGGCATGCTGACCGACAGCCGCAGCTTCCTCTCCTACACCCGTCACGAATACTTCCGCCGCATCCTGTGCCGCATGATCGGGCACTGGGTCGCGGACGGTGAGGCCCCGGCCGATCTCGCGCTGCTGGGCCAGATGGTGGAGAACATCTGCTTCCACAACGCCCGCGACTACTTCGCCATCGAGCTGAACTGACCAGAAATAAAAAATGAGGCGGCGGGCATGTCCCGCCGCCGGAGCGGACCATTCCATGGGTCAAACCGCGCCCATCATCCATATCCGCCACAGGGGCACAGCCCCATGAGGACCACAACAAGATGCAACGCCTGAATCGTGATGCCTTCCCGGGGGCCCAATATCCGGACCGCGTGATCCAGTTTGGCGAGGGGAATTTCCTGCGCGCCTTCATCGACTGGCAGCTGGACCTGCTCAACGAGCACACCCGCCTCGACGCCGGCGTGGTCATAGTGCGCCCCATCGACAGCGACTTTCCCCCCAGCCTGAGCACTCAGGACGGCCTCTACACCACCGTCATCCGCGGGCTGGACGAGTCCGGCAAGGCCATCAGCACCCAGCGCCTGATCCGCAGCGTCAACCGCGAACTGAGCTGCTATCGCCAGTTCGACGAGGTGCTGGCACTGGCGCGCAACCCGGATATCCGCTTCCTCTTCTCCAACACCACGGAAGCCGGGATCAGCTATCACGCCGACGACCAGTTCGACGACGCTCCGCCCGCGAGCTTCCCGGCCAAGCTGACCCGCTTGCTGTTCGAGCGCTTCAGTCACTTTGACGGCGCCGCCGACAAGGGCTGGGTGCTGCTGCCGTGCGAGCTCATCGACTACAACGGCGACGCCCTGCGCGAGCTGGTGCTGCGCTACGCCGCCCAGTGGCAGTTGCCAGAGGCCTTCCAGACCTGGCTGCGCGAACACAACACCTTCTGCTCCACCCTGGTGGATCGCATCGTCACCGGCTTCCCCCGGGACGAGCACGCCGAGCTGCAGGCGCAATTTGGCTATCAGGATCAGTTCGTGGTCACCGCCGAGCACTTCTACCTGCTGGTGATCCAGGGGCCTGCATGGCTGACGAGCGCCCTCTGCCTCGATCAGCTGCCCGCCGGGCAGGCGCTCAACATCCTCATCGTCGATGACATCAAGCCCTACAAGGAGCGCAAGGTCGCCATCCTCAACGGCGCCCACACCGCCCTGGTGCCGGTCGCCTTCCTGGCCGGGCTCGACACGGTGGGCGAGGCCATGGCCGACGAGGAAATTGGCGAGTTCGTCGAGCGCATCATGCGCGATGAGATAGTGCCGACCTTGAGCCTGCCGCAAGAAGAGCTGCTCTCCTTCGCCCGCGACGTGCAGGGGCGCTTTCGCAACCCCTTCATCAAGCACCAGTTGCTCTCCATCGCCCTGAACGGCATGACCAAGTTCCGCACCCGTTTGCTGCCGCAGTTGCTGACCTATCAACAGCAGCAGGGCACCCTGGCGCCGCGCCTGAGCTTTGCCCTCGCCGCCCTGCTCGCCTTCTATCGCGGGGAGCGCAACGGACACACCTATCCGCTGCAGGACGATCAACCCTGGCTCGACGCCTACGCCCGCCTCTGGCCTGCGGTGGAGCGCGGCGAGATCCCCCAGCGCGCCCTGGTGCAAGAGGTGCTCGGCCAGGAGGCCCACTGGGGCCAGTCCCTGTGCGAGGTGCCCGGCCTGGTCGAGCGAGTCGATGCCTGTCTGACCCGGATCCGCGAGCAGGGCCTGCGCGCGGCGCTGGCCGCCTGCTGCTAAGGAGTGACCATGCAAGCCGTGATTCGCATCCACCCCGCCGACAATGTGCTGGTGACCCTGAGAGAGCTCGCCGCCGGCGAGCAGATAGCGCACGAAGGTGTTGCCTTCACCCTGAGCGACCCCCTCCCCCGCGGCCACAAGCTGGCGCTGGTGGCCCTCAGTGAAGGGGATCAGATCATCAAGTACGGTCTGCCCATCGGCCACGCCACCCGCGCCATCGCGGCGGGGGAGCATATCCATCACCACAATCTCGCCACCAACCTCAGCGAGCTCGACGAGTACAGCTACCAGCCGGAACTCATCGACGTCAGCACCGCGCTGCCGGACCGGGAGATCCAGGTCTACCGCCGCCACGACGGCCAGGTCGGCATTCGCAACGAGCTGTGGATCCTGCCCACCGTGGGCTGCGTCAACGCCCTCGCCAAACAGATGAAGCAACAGCTCGAGCGCGACACCGATCTCGGCGCCATCGACGGGGTGCACCTGTTCAGCCACCAGTACGGCTGCTCCCAACTCGGTCAGGATCACCTCAACACCCGCACCCTGCTGCAAAACCTGGTGCATCACCCCAACTCGGGGGGGGTTCTGGTGGTGGGGCTGGGCTGCGAGAACAACCAGATCGCCGCCTTCAGGGAGACCCTGGGCCCCGTCGATGCCGCCCGCGTGCGCTTCATGGTGTGCCAGCAGCACGATGACGAGGTGGAGCACGGGCTGGGGCTGCTGCGCGAGCTGCTCGCGCAGATGCAGCAAGACAGGCGCCAACCCGGTCGGCTCGGCGAGCTCAAATTCGGGCTGGAATGCGGCGGCTCGGACGGCCTCTCCGGGATCACCGCCAACCCGCTGCTCGGCTGCTTCTCCGACTACGTGATCCAGCACGGGGGCAGCTCGGTGCTGACCGAGGTGCCGGAGATGTTTGGCGCCGAGCGCATCCTGATGTCCCGCTGCCAGGACGAGCAGACCTTCGACAAGACGGTGCAGATGGTCAACGACTTCAAGCAGTACTTCATCGACCACCAGCAACCCATCTACGAGAACCCCTCCCCCGGCAACAAGGCGGGCGGCATCTCGACCCTGGAGGAGAAGTCCCTCGGCTGCACCCAGAAGGCGGGGCACAGCCAGGTGGTGGACGTGCTGCCCTACGGCGCCCGCTTGCAGCGCCCCGGGCTGAACCTGCTGAGTGCCCCGGGCAACGACGCCGTCGCCACCAGCGCCCTGGCCGGCGCAGGCTGCCACATGGTGCTGTTTAGTACCGGGCGCGGCACCCCTTACGGTGGCCCGGCCCCCACGGTCAAGCTCGCCACCAACAGCGATCTGGCCAGGCGCAAGCCGCACTGGATCGACTTCAATGCCGGCACCCTGATTGAGGGCACCCCCATGAGCAGCCTGCTCGCCCAGTTCATCGACCTCATCGTCGACATCGCCAACGGCAAGCCGACCTGCAACGAGCGCAACGACTTCCGGGAGCTGGCCATCTTCAAGAGTGGTGTCACCCTGTGAGTCTCGAGCTTGGCTGGCTGCAACCGGTCTGGACCCTGATTGAACAGCAGCCCCTGGCGCAAGGCATCGGCCTTGCCGCCATGCTGGTCGGGGTGAGCGCCTTCCTGCAACGGGACGACAGCCGCTTTCGCTGGCGGCTGTGTCTCTACCAGGGAGCCATCGCGGTCCACTTCCTGCTGATGGGTGCCAGCACGGCGGCTCTCAGCGCCGCCCTCAGCTGTGGTCGCACCATCGCCTCGGGGCGCACCCGCAGCCCCTGGGTGATGCTCTTCTTCCTCGTGCTGGTGTGGGTGCTGGGCATCCCCGGGATCACCAGTGCGGTGCAGTGGCTCCCCATCATCGGCACCACCATCGGCACCTGGGGCCTGTTCCGGGCCCACGGGCTGGCGCTGCGGCTGTGCATGCTGGCGGGCGGCTTGTGCTGGACCAGCCACAACATACTGATCGGCTCCATCGGCGGCAGCCTGATTGAGACCACCTTCCTGTTCGTCAACTGCCACACCATGTATCGCATGTGGCGTCATCCCCTGGCGAACCCCCTGTAACGATTGCAAGGAGTCGAAACCATGACCCGACAGATAGCCGTCATCGGCGAATGCATGGTGGAGCTGCGCCGAGCCGGGCAAGGCCTGCTGGCACAAGGTTTCGGGGGCGACACCCTCAACACCGCCCTCTATCTCGCCCGCCTGGGGAGCCAGGCGTTCGCGGTGCACTACGTCACGGCCCTCGGCCAGGACGGGTTCAGCAGCCAGATGCTGGCCGCCTGGCAGCAAGAGGGCATCCATACCGACTGGGTGCAGCGCCTGGCAGACAAGGCCCCTGGTCTCTATCTCATCGACACCGCGGCCGACGGCGAGCGCTCGTTCACCTACTGGCGCAGCGACGCCGCCGCCCGCTACTGGCTGGTGCAACCCGAGGGCGAGGACATTCTCGCCGCCCTGGGCCAGTGCGATCTTGTCTACGTGAGCGGCATCAGCCTGGCCATACTGCCGCCCGCCTCGCGCCAGCGCCTGCTGGAAGGACTCGCCGCAGCGCGCGCCCGGGGGGCCAGAATTGCCTTTGACAACAACTACCGCCCCCGCCTCTGGCAAGACAAGGAGACCGCCAAAGAGGCCTACACCGCCATCCTGCGCCTGGCGGACATCGCCCTGCTGACCCTGGATGACGAGCAGGCACTCTGGGGCGACGCGGAGGTCGAAACCTGCCTCGCCCGCAGCCAGGGCTTCGGGGTGGGCGAGATCGTCGTCAAGCGCGGCTCTGAGCCTTGCCTGGTGGTCACGGCAGCGCAGCGGATCGAAATCGCCGCCCTGCGGTTGTCCGCCGAACAGGTGATCGACACCACGGCGGCGGGCGACTCCTTCAGCGCCGGTTATCTCGCCGCACGCCTGCAAGGGGCCGACGTCACCGACGCCGCCCGGGCAGGCCACCGCCTGGCGGCGGCCGTCATCCAGTATCCGGGGGCCATCATTCCCCCCTCCCACATGCCATCACTCAAGGAAACGCACCATGTCTGATCTCATCGCCCGCCTCGAAGCCCTCAAGGTGATCCCCGTCATCGCGCTGAAAGATGCTGCCCAGGCCGTCCCTCTCGCCCGGGTGCTGGTGGAAAATGGCCTGCCCGCCGCCGAGGTGACCTTCCGCACCCCCGCCGCCGCCGAGGCCATCCGCCAGATGCGCGCGGCCTACCCGGATCTGCTGATCGGGGCCGGCACCGTGCTCAACCGCGAGCAGGTGGATGCGGCCGTTGCGGCGGGCGCCGACTTCATCGTCAGCCCCGGCTTCAACCCGACCACGGTGCAGTACTGTCTGGACAAGGACGTCACCATCATCCCCGGGGTCAACAACCCCAGCCTGGTGGAGCAGGCCATGGAGATGGGGCTGCGCCACCTCAAGTTCTTCCCGGCCGAGCAGTCTGGCGGCACCGCCATGCTCAAGGCCCTGGGCGCCGTCTATCCGGTGCGCTTCATGCCCACCGGCGGCGTGACGCCGGCCAATCTGAAGGAGTATCTGGGGCTGAATGCCGTGATCGCCTGCGGCGGCACCTGGATGGTGCCGGCCAAGCTCATCGACGAGGGCAGGTGGGAAGAGCTGGCCGCCCTGGTAAGAGAGGCAGTGGCGGCCCTGTGATCATCGGTTGAGCGTGGGAAGGTCTGCCCTCCCCCGGATGTGTTGAAGAGCCACTTCCCGCGAAGTGGCTTTTTTATGCCCTGCAAGGGCTGGAGATCAATGTGCGGTGCGGTTGCAGCAGTCTGCCAGCGGCTTATTCCCCTGCGTCATCGGGCGTCAACACCAGCCTGCGCCAGGGCCCCGTGATGTCGCAATGACCCGTCTCTTCGGTGTTCTCCCAGCCCAGGCGATGATAGAAAGCCATCGCCGTGGTGTTGCGCATGGCCACCTTGAGGGAGGCCGGGGAGGGGTATCCGGCCAAGCCGGCGGCAAGCAAGGCCCGCCCCATGCCCTGCCCATGCCAGTCCGCCACCACGTAGAGATGATGCACGAAGCTCTCGGCCCCCCAGATGGAGACGAATCCGCACGGGCTGCCCCCTTTCTCCGCCACCCAGATCTCCTCGCCCCGGGTCTGCTCGGCAAAATCCTCGAGCCGGAACAGGGCGGGATCAACCCAATGGAAGGCCTGGCGCCTTCCCTTGAGGAAGAGCTGCGCCAGCATGGGCTCGTCAGCTTCCGTCATCATTCTGATCATGACACCATCCTTGCGTTGCGTGCTTGTCGCTTCCCACTCTCGATGGATCCCGCCGTGCTGTCAAATCGGCAATGTGGACCCTCTTGAATACGTAACCGTGTGACACAGGGCTGCCTATTTTATCGCCTCAGGGGCTATACTGCCGAGGTCCCGTCCATGACTGGTTTGAGGTTCACTGATTTATGGATAACAAGCAAATTGAAGGCAGTATTCTGGTACCCGCCCACATTGACGATGTCTGGCGGGCCTGGACCACGGAGAGCGGGCTGCGCAGTTTTCTGGCGCCGGAGTGCCTCATGGTCCCGGAACCCAACGGACCGTTCGAGATCTATTTCAGACCCGATGCTCCCCTCGGCGAGCGTGGCAGCGAAGGGTGCCGGGTGATGGCGGTCATGCCCCATGATCTGCTCAGCTTCAGCTGGAATTTCCCTCCCCAGTTTCCCCACATTCGTCAGCAGAAGACCCAGGTCAGCCTGCGCTTCGTGCCGGAGGGCCAGGGCACCCGACTCCACTTCCTGCAGACCGGCTGGGCGCAGGATCCGGACTGGGACCAGGGCTATGCCTACTTCCGGGAGGAGTGGCTGGAACTGAGTCTGCCGAGGCTTCAGTACCGTTTCACCCACGGCCCCATCGACTGGAACAACCCGCCGGGCAAGCAGCAGCTGAAATCCCTGGCCCAGTGACGTCCATTCAAGCGATGGGCATGGCATGAAAAAGGACCCGCTCAGGGTCCTTTTTCATGGATGGGCAGGCGGTCACTCCACCGGCTCTTCATCGAACAGGGGGTGATAGAGCACCTCGCCCCTTACCCCGTCGAGCCCGCCGGGTTGCAACTCCATCGCCATGAAACACTCCGTCGGCACCTCATAGATGCAGTGCAGGCCGAAGTCGCTGGCAGGCCGAAAGCCGAAACGGGCGTAGTAGGCGGGATCCCCGAGCACCACCACCGCCTTCCAGTCCATCTCCAGTGCCGTGTCCAGCCCTTCCCGCACCAGATCCGAGCCAATGCCCTGCCCCTGCCAGTCGGGATGCACGGCCACGGGTGCCAGTCCCAGCCAGGGCCCTTCCTGTCCCTCAATGGTGATCGGGCTCAGCATCAGGTGCCCCATGAACTCGTACTCTTCCTCCTCGACCATGGTGACCACGGCGGCCCCACATTCTCGCAGGCGGTTGACCAGTTCGGCCTCGTCGGGACGACCAAAGGCGGCACTCACCAGCTCATAGACTGGCAGCATGTCGCCGGGACGCTCGGTTCTCAACATACAGCGTTACTCCTCGTACAGCAGGGCGGCCATTATTCCACAGAAGTGGTGCGCCTCTTCACTGCCTTTGTCTGAAAATGGGAGGGCGGACTCAGGAAAACGCCTGACAGACCCCGCACCAGGCTTCGCGATGACCGCCCTTGCGCAAGCCATCAGCGTCCGTCGTCAGGCTGTCTCAATCGCCGCAGATAGGCGAGGCCCAGATCCCCGCACTCCTTGAGGAGGGCGCCACCACCATGGGCCTGCACCCCGGGCGCCTCTGGCGCCAGCATGGCCAGGGGATAGCGCCGCACCGTCAGCCCGCTGAGTGTCTGCTCGCCCTCTGTCGCCTCCCCCGCCATGAAGAGCGCCACCCCCTCATCGTGCAGTATGGCCACAACCACCTCCTCGTCATCCAGCCAGGGGGCCAGCGCCTCTTTGCGTGCATCCGTCAGGCGCGCCGGGCGATCCAGCCGCCAGTGATCGAGCTCGAGGGCGCCATCGGCCGGATCTGGCCGACGCCCGTCATGGTGCATGCCAGTCTTTTCCATCACCCGGCCTGAGGCGAGGTTGCCCGGCATGTGGCGGGCGGTGAGGGCAGGCAGGCGCCACTGTTCGAAGGCAAACGCCCTGACCAGGCTCGCGGCCCGGGTGGCCAGCCCCCTGTTCTGCCAGGGCACGCCGACCCACCATGCCAGCTCCCCGTGCCAGTGCAGGGAGAGGGTGCCGACCAGGGGAGCGGGCTCGTCTCCACGCCCCTGGGGCAGAGTCAGGGCCCAGGTGCATCCCAGCCCGAGAGCAGCCTTGCGCCCGCTCAGGGCAAGCCAGTCCCGCGCCGCCTCCGGCGAATAGGGGTGGGGGATGTTGAGGGTATAGCGGGCGAGCGCCGCATCCGAACAATAACGCAGGATGGCGCTCTCATCGCCGGGCAGCAGGGGGCGCAGCACCAGCGCGTCCTGCCCGCCAGGCTCGCGCAGCACCGGGGTCATCAGGCGGCGGGCAAGCAGGCGTTGCAGGGCAACCCCAAGGTCGTCATCGGCACCGAGGCGATGATCCGCCCCCGCGGGCCCCAGGGTGAGCAGGCCGCTCTCTCTGGCCAGGGTCAGCAGGGAGCCGGAGGCAGCGATCAGGATCTGCCGGTCCGGCTGTGTCACCATCAGCGGGGAGGCGGCCTCCCCCAGCCAGGCGGCAAGCAGGTCGCGGGCACGGAGAATGCCATCTGGCGGGCTGACCGACCAGGGTGCCATCTCCCTCGCCTCCCCTTTGCCAAGCAGCAGCCACCAGCGGTTTCCCTGGTGCTGCCAGGCCTGCAACGCCGCTTGCCAGGAGGGGCGCCAGAGCGCACCCTCGATATACAGATCCATTCCTTCCCCCACATCCGCCCCCCGGATCAGGCACCGGGTGCCCGGGCGGCACCACACTCCTGTCTGAGGCAGCATAAGCAGCTGCCAATGAGTTGTTAAACCATATATTTACCATGGTTAAACGGCATACCCCATGAAAAAATGCCATATGGCTGACTTGATGGCGGTCACATTCCTTCCCCTCCTCGCTTCCTATCATGCCCCCATCATGGCGTGACCAAAGACGCCCATGAAGGACAACGGATAACAAGAGAACACACTATGCAGCCAACCAGCCCACTCAAAACGGTAGTAGTCAGTACCCTGGCGACCGCCCTGCTGATCTTCGTGGCCCAATCCCTCATCGGGAAGCAGGAGATCAGACTCGGCATCGCCATCATCCCCATCCTGCCCATGCTCTTTGCCGTCATCATCGGCATGATCGTCTCCGCCAAGCCCGTCAAGGATCGCATTCCCGGCTGGAAGAGACTCTTCACCGAGCGAGAAGAGGGCTTCTGCGGCAAGATGGTGGGTTTCAGCCTGCTGATCCTCGGGACCCAGTATGCGGGGATGATCATCCCCAACCTCAAGATGATCCTGAGCGTCGGCGTACCGCTCTTCCTGCAGGAAATAGGCAACCTCCTGCCCATCCTCATCGCCATTCCGCTGGCGGTGAAGTTCGGCTTTGGCCGCCGCGCCATCGGGGCCTGCTCCTCCATCAGCCGTGAACCCTCGGTCGCGGTGATCCAGGGCAAGTTCGGCACCGGCTCCCAGGAGTACATCGGCGTGCTCGCCATCTACCTGTGCGGCTCCGTCATCGGCACCCTCTGGTTCAGCGTGCTTGGCAGCATCGCCCCCCTCACGGGGCTGCATCCCCTGGCCCTGGCCGCCGGTTCCGGCGTGGGATCCGGCTCCATGCTGAGCGCCGCCTCCGGTGCCCTCATCAACGGCCTGGACGAGGCGATGGCCCAGCAGGTGCTCAGCATCGCCGCCGCCTCGAATCTGCTCTCGTCGGCCCTGGGGGCGCTCTCCCTCACCTATCTGGGTCTGCCGCTCGCTGAAAAAATCTATGCCCTGACCGCCAAAGGAGAGAAAGCATGAAAAGCATCGTGATGGATATGCGCTTCGTCTTCCTGGCGATCCTGCTGGCCATGTTCACCCAGACCCTGACCTCGGGCCTGCCGCTGTGGCAGATGGGGGACAGCTTCGTCGCCATGTCCCTGGTGGTGTTCGCCTCCCTGGTGACCAAGCGCTATCTGCCCTCCTCCCTGCCGGCCTTTGCCTATGCCACCATCATCGGCATTCTCATCTGCCTGCCGGAGACGCCGGTGCGCGGCCTCTTCATCGATGCCGTGGCCAAGATCTCCTTCCTCTCCTGCTGCGTGCCGCTCCTGGCCTTCGCCGGCCTCTCGGTGGGCGGTCAGCTGGAGGAGCTCAAGAAGATGTCGTGGAAAGTGATCCTCATCTTCATGATCGTCTCCACCTGCTGCTTCTTTGGCGCCTCCCTGGTTGCCCAGCTCGGTTTCTCCATTCAAGGGATCATCTGATGAACCACTACCATATCGAACCTGACCTGTTGGCCCTGCGCGACTTCAGCTACGAAGTGCGCCACCACCTGCACCGCATCCCGGAATACTCCGGGGCCGAGTTCAAGACCTCTGCCTACTGCCGTGGGTTGATGGAAGAGTTCGGCTACAGGATCACCCTGTATCCCGGCTTCACCGGTTTTCACGGGGATCTGGCGGTCGACCCCACCCTGCCCACCATTGCCTTTCGTGCCGACATGGATGGCCTGGAGATGCACGACATGAGCGAGGTGGCGTTCAAATCCACCCATGAGGGGATGGCCCACAACTGCGGCCACGACTCCCACATGGCGATCGCTCTGACCGCCGCCAGGTTTCTGGCCGCCAACCGCGATCGCCTGCGATACAACGTCCGCTTCATCTTCCAGATGGCGGAAGAGGACATGCGCGTCCCCGGTGCCGAAAAGATGGTGGAGCTTGGTTGCATGAAGGGGGTGGACGAGGTCTATGCCCTGCACAACGACGGCGCCATGGAGACGGGCACCATCAAGTTCAACCAGGGGGTCATGTCCTCCTGGGGGTCTGCCTGGACGCTCGATGTGCACGGCATCTCCGCCCACGGCTCCACCCCCCACAAGGGGCTGGATGCCATCCGGGAGGCGGTGCGGATCATCGAGGATATGGACTACATCGTCGCCAAGCGCACCAGCCCGTTCAGCCCGGCGGTCTTTGGTTGCGGCATGATCAACGGCGGCACCATTCCCAACGCCATCGCCGATCATGTGCAGGCCCGTGGCACCATCCGCGCCATGGACGCCGAAACCGACCAGATCCTGAAAAACAGCTTCAGGGACATCATCGCCCAGAGCGAGCTGCGCGGCTTCAAGACCACCATGGTCCATGCCGGCTACCCGGCAGTGGAGAACCACCCCCAGGCCTGCGAGCGCCTGCAACAAGCCGCCTCGGAGGTGTTGTCCAGCGACGGGATCAACGCAAAGGGCCAGCCCATGACCGGCAGCGAGGACTTCAGCTACATGATCAACGCCACGCCAAGCCGCATGGGGGCCATGTTCTTCCTCGGCAGCGGCAATCAGGCCAAGGGGATCTGCAACTACCTGCACGCGAACCCCTATTACCTGGACGACGACTGCCTACTGGTGGGAGCCCAGATCTTCGTCAATCTGGCGACCAGGGTCGACTGACGGGCCAGGGGGATCTGCCACTACCAGCACCACGTCAATCCCCTACTACCCGGATGATGACTGCCTGCTGATCGGTGCCCAGACCTTCGTCAATCTGACGACCCGACCCCCTAAGCAGCAAGGGGACTGCCGCACCCCGAGGCCATGCTGGATGATGGCGAACTGCGGCTCGGCACCCGGAGCGCCGTCAATATGGTGACCACGATAGCCGGGAGAGAGGGATCACCGGGAAAAGGCAGCGCAGGACACCACTTATCACAAAAAAGAGAGGCCATTGGCCCCCCTGACGGCCTTCAGAGCCAGGGCAGGGTCGCAGACGGGGCGGGCGTTCCTTGGTTGAGCAGCGCCAGCTGCACCGTCTCCCGGCTCACATGGGGGGCATAGAGGTGGATGAAGTCGTACATGTAGTCCCGCAGGTGGGCGTGCCTGCGCAGGCACACATGGGCCACGCTCGAGGCGATCAGATGATCGATGTTGAGGCAGACCAGGCTCTCCCTGTCCCCTTCGTCGAACGCCGAGGTGGCGATCACCCCGACTCCCATCCCCAGGCGCACATAGTGCTTGATGATGTCGCTGTCGGTGGCCGTCAGCACTATGCGGGGGCTGAGGCCATGGCGTCCGAACGCCTTGTCCATCTTGGATCGGCCGGTGAAACCGAACACATAGGTGATGAGGGGATACCGGGCCAGATCCGCCATGGCCAGCGGCTGGCAGTCCAGCAGCGGATGGCCGTGGGGCACCACCACGCTGCGCCCCCAGCGATAGCAGGGCACGGTCGCCAGCTCGTCGAACAGGTGCATGGACTCGGTGGCGATGGCCATCTCCACATCCCCGTTTTGCGCCATCTGCGCCAGTTGGGCAGGGGCTCCCTGATGCAGCTGGATGCTCACCTCGGGGTAGCGGCGGGAGAATTCGGTGATGACCGCCGGCAGCTTGTAGCGGGCCATGGTGTGGGTGGTGGCGATGCGCAGCACCCCGCTGGTGGCCAGCTGATCCCCGAGGGAAAGCTGGCCAATTTGCTCCACCTGGGCCACCACTCCCCTGGCCAGCTCCATCACCTGCTCCCCCATGGGGGTCAGGCCCGACAGGTTCTTGCCCTTGCGGGTAAACAGCGCCAGCCCTAGCTCCTCTTCCAGCATCTTCATCTGCTTGCTGAGGGTCGGCTGGGAGGTATAGAGCTTCTCCGCCGTCGCCGAGATGTTGAAGTTGTTCTTCACTATCTCGGTGAAGTTCTTGAGCCGGGCGATGTTCATCAGGGCGCCAGGCGCTCGATGTGCCAGCCGTCCCCCTCGCGGGTGTAATAGAAACGATCGTGCAGACGATGCTCCCCGCCCTGCCAGAACTCGACGGTGTCGATGCGCACCCGGAAACCACCCCAGAAGCTCGGCAGCGGCACCTCGCCATTGGCAAACTTCTGTTTGAGTTCGAGGAACTTGGCCTCCAGCACGCCACGGGCCGAGATGCGGGTCGACTGTTTGGAGACCCAGGCGGCGATCTGGCTGTCCTTGGGACGGCTGTGGAAATACTTCATCACCTCGAAGGTGCTCATCTTCTCCACCCGGCCGGTCACGTGTACCTGTCTGTCCAGGGTATGCCAGGGGAAGAGCAGGCTGATACGGGGGTTGCCCTCCAGCTGATGCGCCTTGCGGCTGCCCATGTTGGTGTAGAACACCATGCCTTCGGCATCGTAGTGCTTGAGCAGCACGGTGCGCTGCCAGGGCTGGCCATCGGCATCCACGGTGCCCACCACCATGGCGGTGGGATCGGTCAGTTTGGCCTCGCACGCCTGGGCCAGCCACTTCTCGAACAGGGCGAGGGGCTCGGCCGGCAGATCGGCCCGGTGCAGTCCACCCCTGGTGTATTCGCGACGCAGATCAGCCACATCCATCATCTTGATTTTCCTTCTCTCTTTCTCTGCCGCCCGTGCGGCGATGGGTGCAGGCATTGTGCGACGAGCGCGCCATGGGTACAAGCCTCGGGGCGGCCAAATGGCGGAGCAAAAAGAGAGGGAGGCTCATGCCTCCCTCTTTATGCCGATGACCGTCAGCCTACTGCTTGCCGTCAACTGGCGGGCAATGGGCCAGCATGCGCCGGTTGTAGTCCGCCGCATAGGCGCTCAGCCTGGCGTGGGCCTCCTTCTGATCCGGCTTGATGACATCGCCGAAGCCGTCGAGGTAGCGCACACCGCAGCGCGCCTTGGCCGCAGCCTGCTGATCCGCCGCGATCCCGGGCGCCACCTCGCCGCGCCCGGCCCGCACGATCAGCCGGTAATCCTGCCTGGCAAGGCTGGCGCTGACCGCCTGCTCCAGGGTGTCTGCATCGGCCTGACAACCGCCGAGCAGGGTGAGCAGCAGCACCCCGGCCAGTCTCATGCCCGCCTCCGCTGCCAGCCCAGCAACGCCAGGGCCAGGGTCCAGAAGCCGAGGGCACCGCCGCCACCGCTTCCCCCCTCTTCACCGCGCTGGGTGACCGAGAGCTTGAGGGGACTGATGGCGAAGAAGATGTTGTCGCTGCACGCCACCTTCAAACGGGCAGTGCCATCCTGGCCCGCCGGAATGGTGACGCTCGCCGAGCCCGAGTTGGGTTTGCCGCTGGCAAGGGAAGTCCAGTTTGCCCCCTCGTCCCGGGTCATGAAAAGATCCACCTTGCTGCAGTTGATGGGGACGGCATTGGTGCCGGCCACTTCCCAACTGATGGTCTGCGTCTTGCCCGCCCCCAGGGGGGTCACCACCGGGCTGGTCAGGGCAAAGGCCTTGCCGGTGTTGACCACCTGGATCTTCATGTCATCGCTGGCGACACCGCCCTTGCCGTCCCGCGCCGTGAGGCGGAAGTTCAGGTCCCGGTTGGTGGCAGGCCAGGCCTCCCCTATTGCCAGGGTGTTGGTGAGCAGGGAGGTGAGACTCGGCAGGGTGCGCTCCGGCACGCTGGTCGGCGCCACGAAACGGAACAGCGGGCGGCTGCCGTCGTCCACCATGGTGGCCGGGCTGCTCGACTCCGTCCCCAGATCGATCTGCTCCCAGGTGTAATTCAGCGGATCGCTGTCAAGATCGGCCCCCGCCCCCTGGAGCACGAAGGGGGTGTTCGCAGGGATGACGTAGTCATTGCCTGCCGCCACCTGGGGCGCATTGTTGACCAGCGCCAACGGGGTGCCGCAATTTGGCACAGTGGCCATGTGGGCCCGCATCTGCTCGATGGACTTGCTGTGGAAATAGGGCTCGCTGTGGGGCTGCAGATCTTCGTCTCCGCAGATCCCCGCATAGGCCATGATGGAGCTGCCGCTGCCCGGCTCCCAGGCCTGGCTTGGTTCCCGGTTGCCGCCGCCACAACTGCCTGTGGTGCCGTTGAAGGTGTGGTCTGCCCCGAACTGGTGACCAATCTCGTGGGCCACGTAGTCGATGAAGAAGGCATCCCCCACCGGCTCGGAGGAGCCCGTCATCCCCGCCGATTTGTCAGGGGTGCAGAGTACGCCCAGTCCCGCCAGGCCGCCGCCACCGGTGTTGACCACATGGCCGATGTCGAAGGCCCCCAGACCCTTGGTCAGGGCATCGGCCTGCACCTGCATGTTGGCATCCACATCGCCATCATCATTGTTGAAGGGATCGTTCGCCACGTCGGTGAAGATGATGGTGTCGTTGCCGCTGGCCAGCTGGAATTCGGCCGCCACGTCACGCTGGTAGACCTCGTTGACCCGGTTGAGCAGGGTGGTGATGGCGCCAAGACCCGCCTCCACGGTACCGCCGTGATACTGGGTATACTCCCCCGCCGCCGAGATGGCGATGACATAGCGCTTGCGCTCGTTGCCATCCACCAGCACCTGACGGGCCAGCTTTTTGGCCTCGCCCCCGATCACCTTGTCCGCCTCTTCTTCCAGCCGGCTGTGGGCATCCTGCTGGTAATAGACGGCATAGCCTTCCCCATTGCGAAGGGGATCGACGAACACCATCTTTCCTTCATGGCTGAACATGGCGTGGAATCCCTGGGGACCGAGATCGAAGCGCCCGGTCTCGCCCGGCGCCGCTTCGTTGTGCCCCTTGAAGGCCAGGATATCGGGATATTTGGCGGCCAGATCCGCCGGCAGCAGATCATAGGGTTGCAGGCTGAAGGTCACCTCCTTGCCATCCGGCAGAGGCAAGGTCAGGCGGCGCTCGCCCCCCTTCAGGGCAGCCAGGTAATCGGTAGAGACGGTGACGATGCGATACTGGCTGGCCCTCACCTCGTACCCATCGGCGGCGGTGGCCCGCGCCGTGACCGTATGCCACTCGCCGGCCATCAGGTTGCCGGACGTCATCAGACCCGCCACCAGCACCGCCAGCGGAGAATATTTCATCAACTGCATCTTTTTAATTCCTTTTTAAACGGATTCACCTGAACTGCCACGGCATCATTTGCCCGCTGGTCCGATTAGTCCAGCAACATCCTCTGTACATTCCCCGAATGGGGAAGGTTGCACCAATGCAGACTAGCCCCTATCATGGCGCGGATTTGTCCGTTCCAGAACCCCTCTTCGACGGGGCCGGTTCACTCTTTCTTTGGCCAAGGTTAATCTCATGCTCAAGTCCCCACTGTTGCCCCGTTTCGGGGATCTGGTCGTTGCCATCGTTGACGATGTGCTGGGTCAGGGTCTTACCCTCGACCGCGCCTATGCACGTCACTTCTCCGGCATCGAACTCAAACCGCAAGAACAGGCAAGGATTGCCCTGGTCACCGGCGATCTGCTGCGCCGCCTCAGCCTCTACTGCTTCCTCACCGGCATCCAGGTCCGTCAGGCGGAGAAGAATGTCTGGCCGCTGCTGCACAGCTGGCACGCCTTCCACAAGATAGATCAGCCTAACCACCCGACCCTGGATCGCTTCAACGAGGAGGCGTTCCGCCGCCGCCTGACCGAAGCCAAGAAGAACCCGGTGCTGATGGACGGCTGCCCTGCCTGGCTGGAAAAACTCGGCAGCGAGCAACTGGGCGACGCCTGGCCGGCCGAGCGTGCCGCCCTGGCCTGGATGCCCAAGCGTTACCTGCGGGTCAACACCCTCAAGTGCACCCGGGACGAGCTGCAAGCCATGCTGGCCAAAGAGCATGTCACCACAGTGCCCGTCGACGGAGTGGAGACCGCCCTGCAAGTGACCTCGGACGCCGCCCTGTTCCGTACCCAGGCCTTTGCCGACGGCTGCTTCGAGCAGCAGGATGCCGGCTCCCAGCTGGTGGCCGCGGCCCTCGACGTCAAGCCCGGCATGCGGGTCATCGACGCCTGTGCCGGTGCCGGCGGCAAGACCCTGCACCTGGCCGCCATGATGCAGGGCAAGGGCCGTCTGCTGGCCATGGACGTGGAAGAGTGGAAACTGGAGAACCTCAAGCAGCGCGCCCGCCGCGCCGGTGCCCACAACGTGGAGACCCGGGTCATCACCAGCAGCAAGACCGTCAAGCGCCTGAAAGAAAGCGCCGATCGCGTGCTGCTGGACGTCCCCTGCTCCGGCCTTGGCGTGCTCAAGCGCAACCCGGATGCCAAGTGGCGCGACACCGCCGAGCGCCTGCCGGTGCTGGTCGCCCTGCAAGAGGAGATCCTGCAGCGCTACAGCCAGATGGTGAAGGTGGGCGGCTTGCTGGTCTACGCCACCTGCTCCATCCTGCCCGAGGAGAACCGCCAGCAGGTGGACAAGTTCCTCGCCGCCAACGAGCACTTCCGCCTGCTCGGCGATCACAACGTCAGCCCGGCCGAGACCGGCTTCGACGGCTTCTACATGGCGCGCCTCGAGCGCATCGCCTGATGTCTGTCGTGGGCACAAAGAAAAGGGGAGCCAGTGGCTCCCCTTTTTGCATGGTATGGATGCGGCCTTATTCGGCGGCAGCGTCATCCTGCTTGTGCTTGGCGGCAGTTTCCTTGATCAGGGTCTGCAGCTCGCCGGCCTGGAACATCTCGATCATGATGTCGCAACCACCGACCAGCTCGCCCTCGACCCACAGTTGCGGGAAGGTGGGCCAGTTGGCGAATTTCGGCAGCTCGGCGCGGATGTCCGGGTTCTGCAGGATGTCGACATAGGCGAAAGGCTCGCCGCAGGACATCAGGGCCTGGGAGGCCTGGGCAGAGAAACCGCAGCTGGGCAGCTTGGGGGATCCCTTCATGTAGAGGATGATGGGATTCTCAGCCAACTGCTGTTTGATCTTTTCAATAGTTTCCATAAATGCCTCACTGGAGCGATTTCGGCGGCCATTCTACTGCAATCCGGGCAGACCACAAACTGGCAAACCGTTGCGAATGAAAGAAGTCATGCATCAATACGCCGCAGCTTGATCCGGATCATGGCAAGAATCAAGGGTTGTTCGCCCATCTTTGATACTGCTACAATCGACGGGCTTTGGGCCGTCTGGCCCCCTCATTTCAAGAACAATTCTTTTCAAGATAGAAAAGAGTACGCAATGTCTTGCAACCGTCGCCTTCGCACGGACCAGCCAATGGAGAGTAGAAAATGGCTTTCGAACTTCCCGCTCTGCCCTATGCAATCAATGCTCTGGAACCGCACATCTCCCAGGAAACCCTGGAATATCACCACGGCAAGCACCACAACACCTACGTGGTCAACCTGAACAACCTGGTGCCGGGTACCGAGTTTGAAGGCAAGTCTCTGGAAGAGATCATCAAGACCTCCACTGGTGGCGTCTTCAACAACGCTGCCCAGATCTGGAACCACACCTTCTACTGGCACTGCCTCTCCCCGAACGGCGGTGGCGAGCCCACTGGCGCCCTGGCCGATGCCATCACCAAGGCCTTCGGCTCCTTCGCCGAGTTCAAGGATGCGTTCACCAAGTCTGCCATCGGCAACTTCGGCTCCAGCTGGACCTGGCTGGTGAAAAAGGCTGACGGCTCCCTGGCCATCGTCAACACCTCCAACGCCGGTTGCCCGCTGACCGAAGCCGGTACCACCCCGCTGCTGACCGTCGACCTGTGGGAACACGCCTACTACATCGATTTCCGCAACCTGCGTCCGAAGTACATGGAAACCTTCTGGGCCCTGGTCAACTGGGAATTCGTGGCCAAGAACCTGGCTGCCTGATAAGCCTTTCTTGCCAAAACGCCCCGCACTTGCGGGGCGTTTTTTATGGTCGAACACCTGCCATCGACAACAAAGGCGCCCGCAGGCGCCTTGTGGAAGATGACCATGCTTACTGGTCTATCTCGTCCATGTAATCGTCGAGGTTGCCATCATCCGCCGCCTCTGGCTTCTGCTCCTGGAGCTCGGGTTTGCGGCCCGTCACCTTGCCATCGTTGTACTGCAAGTAGAAGTCCTTGGTCAGGGCGTAAGGATCCAGCGCGTTGTCGATGATGCGCTCCTGATCGATCAACTTGGAGCGGGTACCGAGGCCATCCAGCGCCCAGTGCACCACCTTCAGCGGGAAGGTCAGCAGGGCATAGGGGAAGTAGATGGTATCGATGGTATCCCCTACCAGTTGCCGGGTGGTGGTGGGACCGTAGACCGGCACCATCAGATAGGCGCCATCCCCGATGTCGGCCTTGCCGAGCACGGTGTCCATCTCCAGCGTGTTGCGAGCCAGGCCCGCATGCTTGGCCACGTCGAACAGACCGAGCAGGCCCACAGTGGTGTTGAGGGTGAAGCGGCCCAGGTTGGTACCGGCCCCTTTCAGATCACCCACCAGCAGGTGGTTTACCATGCTGCTCGGCTCGTCGAAGTTGTCCACGAAATTCTCGATGCTGTCCCTCACTCCTTGCGGGACATAGCGGGCATAGCCGTGTACCACGGGGCGCGCCACATAGGGCTCCAGCACGTCATAGTTGACGGCCCACATGGCACGGTTGGGCCCCTGGAAGGGGTCGCGAGGATCGCTGGCCGTGCTGGATGCCCCGGGGCGGCTCGGGGTCTCGCCGAGATCCAGGCTCTCCGGGCCCGGCTTGGGAGGGCCGCCCGCACAGCCCGCGAGCAGCAATGCCACCGCCAATGCTCCTGAACGCAGATACATATGAAAGTCCTAAGATTTTTTTGGGTATTGATATGAATTATACAGGGGGCCCACCCCAAGGGGTGGGCCAAAAGCGTATTAGAGGGCGTGATCGATGCGGATGTCAATCGGCGCTGTGGGGATAGTGCTGGTCGGCACGGTGACCGAAACCCCTTCAAAGGCGCCTTCCTTGTTCATGACGTTGCCACCTTGGGAGAGGCGCGCCTTGAACTGCAGCTCGGCATGGGCCGCCAGCTTGCTCCCCTCCATCATGGCATCCCCGTCCCCCAGGGAGAGGGTGAGCGGGAGATGCGGGCCTGCAATGCGCTTGACCGCGATGGGCATGGGCGGACCGTTGGGGATCACCGCAAAGACGAACAGATGGGCATCTTCCGGCATCTTGATGCCCGGCGCCAGGGTGATGTGCAGGGGGAACTCCCCCTCTTTCACCGCCAGCACTTCGGCTTGTGCCTGGCCTTCGGCAGACGGGGTGGTCACGGCGATGCCACGCTGGCCAAGCTGCTGCCTGGCGTACTCCATGGAGCGCTCCACCATGGTGTAGCGGGCCGAGCCCGGCTCCAGCAGCGGCAACATCCCCTGCCAGCGGTCGAGGGCGGTCTGGAAATCCTCTTTTTGCAGGGCCATGAAGGCGTGGACGGAGCGAGCCTCGATGTTGGCCGGGTCCTCGGCAATGACCGCCTGCAACAGCTGATCCGCACGGGCTTCCTCCCCCGTCATCATCAGGGCCTGGGCATAGGGCACCGCCACCATGGCCTTCTGGGGCGCGAGGGCGTAGGCACGCTCCAGCGCCTCGCGGGCCATCTCGGGATCATTGCCATCCAGGGTCAGGCGCCCCAGCAGCAGCCAGCCGCGATAGTCGTTCGGTTCTTCTTTCAGCCGGGTTCGCAGGGCCAGGGTGAAGTCCAGCAGATCCTGCTCGGTCACCCGGGTATCGCGCTCCACCAGGATGCGGTTGCTGAGCTCCCCCAACCGGCTGCTGGCATCTTGCCAGCGGCTCACCTCCTGCCAGGCGCCGAGCTTGGCGTAGAGGCCGATGCTCACCACCGCCAGCACCAGCACACCGGGGATCCAGATCAGGCTCTTGCCGCCACGGGCGGTCTGCTCCACGTCGGGAATGTCGTCCAGGAGGCTGCGCTGCAGCTCCACCAGGGATTCCGGCTCCTCCGCCAGTATCCCCTGCTCCCGCTCTTCCCCTATCTCCAGCAGGCGCTGGCGATAGAGCTGCTTGTTGAGGGCCGAGCGACTGATGCTCTGCCGGCCCTCGCCGCGCCACAGCGGCACGATCAGAGCCAGGCTCGCCAGCACCAGCAGGGCCGCACCCAGTATCCAGAATGGGGTCATGGTTTCTCTTCCTCTTTGAGCAGGGCGGACAGCCTGGCCTGCTCTTCTGCACTCAGGGTGCCTTCAGGCTGTTGCAAGGGAGCAGGGGCATGGCGGCGGCTTCGCACCACCACGGTGACGACGCCAATCACGATGACCAGCAAGGGGCCAAGCCAGAGGATCAGGGTCGAGGCCATCAGGGGGGGATCATAGAGAATGAAGTTGCCGTAGCGGGCCACCATGTAGTCCACCACTTCCTGCTTCTCCTTGCCCTCGCGCACCATCTGGTAGGTCTTGTCCCGCAGATCCTTGGCGAGCCCGGCGTTGGAGTCCGCGATATCCTGGTTCTGGCACTTGGGGCAGCGCAGCTCCTTAGTCAGCTCGCGAAAGGTCTGCTCCTGGGCGTCGCTGTCGAAGGTGTAGACATCGATGGCGGCGCGGGCCTGTCCGGCGCAGACGAGACCGGCCAGCAGCAACAGGGATGCAATCAGTGTTTTCATCGGGGAGGCCTCACTTCATGGCATCAAAGATGGGTTTGAGGGTACTGGCCCAGACGTCTGGGTTGATGTCCCCCACGTGGCGATAGCGGATGATGCCCTGGCTGTCGATGAAGAAGGTCTCGGGCGCGCCATAGACACCGAGATCCAGCCCCAGCATGCCGTCCGGATCGTAGAGGTTGACCTGGTAGGGATTGCCAAGCTCCGCCAGCCACTTGATGGCCTTGTCACGCTCGTCCTTGTAGTTCATGCCGACGATGTAGATCCCCTGCCCCGCCAGCTCCTTGAGGTAGGTGTGTTCCCCGTAACAGGTCGGGCACCAGGTGGCCCAGACGTTGAGCAGCATGGGGCGCCCCTTGAGGATGCTCCTGTCGTGCTGCTTGCCCAGGTCATAGATGTCCTGCAGGGTGAACACGGGCACCTCCTTGTCCACCATCACGGATTCGAGCTTGGTGGGATCGGAGTAGAGCCCCTTGAACAGAAACACGGCCCCCATCAGGAAGATGATGAAGGGCAGCAGATAGAGCCAGGTCTTCTTGTTCATGCCTTGGCCTCCTCGTCACGACGTCCGAAGCGGTAGCGCTTGTCCAGCATGGCCAGCACGCCGCCGAGGGCCATGAAGACGCCGCCGAACCAGATCCAGCGCACGAAGGGCTTGTAGTAGATCCGTACCGCCCAGGCGCCGTTGTCGAGCTGCTCGCCGAGCGCCGCATAGAGATCCCGGGTAACCCCCGCATCGATGGCCGCCTCGGTCATCGGCATGCGGCTCACGGTGTACATCCGCTTCTCGGGTTTGAGCAGGGCTACCTGCTTGCCATCCCGGTGCACTTCCAGCACGCCCTTGAAACCGTCGTAGTTGGGGCCGTTCTTCTCCTTGATGCCGGTGAAGACGAACTCGTAATCGGCGAACTGGACGCGATCGCCGGCCTGCATCCGCAGGTCCTTCTCGATGCTGTAGTTCTGGGTGCAGGCGATGCCGATGATGCTGACCGCGAGCCCCACGTGCCCCAGGATCATGGCCCAGTGGCTGTTGCCAAGCTTGCGCACGCCGGTGGCAAAACCGTGTTTGTGGGTGGCCCGCGCCCAGGTCTCCTGCACACTGGTGACGATGATCCAGACGCCAAGGCCGATACCGAGCGCAGCCCAGGGTTTGAACGCCTCGGCAAAGAGTTTGGGCAACAGCAGAGCCGCGGCCAGGCTCAGCACCAGGGCGAGCATCACCTTGCCCTTGAGCTCACCGAGATCCTGGCGGCGCCAGCGGAACAGGGGGCCCACCCCCAGCAGCAGGGCGAAGGGGATGATGAGCCAGCTGTAGATGTGGTTGAAGAAGGGGGTGCCGATGGAGATGCTGCCAAGCCCCAGCTCCTTGTGCACCAGGGGCAACAGGGTGCCGAGCAGCACGGTGAGCAGGCCCGCCACCAGCAGGATGTTGTTGCCAAGGAGCAGGGTCTCGCGGCTCCACAGCTCATGCTTGCCGTGGCTCTTCACCTGGGAGCCCTTGAAGGCGAACAGCAGCAGGGAGCTGCCTATCACCGCCAGCAGGAAGCCCAGGATGAACAGACCCCGGGTCGGGTCCGAGGCAAACGCATGGACCGACACCAGCACGCCGGAACGCACCAGGAAGGTGCCGAGCAGGCTCAGGGAGAAGGCCGAGAGCGCCAGCAGCACGGTCCAGGCCTTGAAGGTGGCGCGCTTCTCGCTCACCGCGAGGGAGTGGAGCAGGGCCGTGCCAGCCAGCCAGGGCATGAAGGAGGCGTTTTCCACCGGGTCCCAGAACCACCAGCCGCCCCAGCCGAGTTCGTAATAGGCCCACCAGGAACCGAGCACGATGCCCAGCGTCAGGAAGACCCAGGCCGCCATGGTCCAGGGACGGGACCAGCGCGCCCAGGTGGCGTCCAGACGCCCCGTCATCAGGGAGGCGATGGCGAAGGCGAAGGCCACCGAGAAGCCCACGTAGCCCATGTAGAGCATGGGGGGGTGGAAGATGAGACCGGGATCCTGCAGCAGCGGATTGAGATCCCGCCCGTCCACCGGGAAATACGGCAGGGTGCGGGTGAAAGGATCCGAGGTGAACAGCACAAAAGCGGTGAAGCCCACCGAGATAAGGCCGAGCACCCCGAGTACCCGCGCCACCGCATCGAGCGGCAGGCGACGGCTGAAGAGGGCTACCGCCGCCGTCCAGCCCCCCAGGGTCAGCACCCAGAGCAGCAGCGAGCCTTCATGGGCTCCCCACACCGCCGAGATGCGGTATTGCAGGGGCAGCAGGCTGTTGGAGTTGGTGGCCACGTACTGCACGGTGAAGTCGTTGTCGATAAAGGCCCAGGTGAGGCAGATAAACGACAGCAGCAGCAGCAGGAACTGGCTGTAGGCGAGCGGGCGGGCCGCCGACATCATGCCAAGACGACCGAGATGGGCCCCGATCAGCGGGTAACTGCCCAGCAGCAGGGCGGTGGCGAAGGCCAGGATCAGTGAGAACTGCCCTAATTCCGGGATCATTGACTATTCCCTCTCGATTGCACGGAGAAACCTGCCGATTTGGCGGTATAAAGAAGTGAATTCTTGGCGCATACCGGCATCATTGCTTGGCTCCCTGCAACTGTGCCTCTGTGTATTCGGGCTTGAAGTGCATGCCGTTGGTGGCGTCGGCCACTTCCGGCGGCATGTAGTTCTCGTCGTGCTTGGCCAGCACCTCGAAGGCGGCGACCGTGGTGGCATCCTTGAGGGTGCCCTGGGCGACGATCCCCTGCCCTTCCCGGAAGAGATCCGGCAGGATGCCGTCAAACTCCACCGTCACCAGATGGCCGCCGTTGTCCACCAGCTTGAAGGCTACCTTGAGGCTCTGGGGATCCCGCACCACAGACCCCGGCACCACCAGGCCACCGATGCGCAGGCGCTGCCCCTCCTCGGGCTTGATCTTCTCCGGCCCCTTCCCTTCCACCAGCTCGCTCGGGGTGTAGAAGAGGTCGATGTTCTGGCTCAGGGCATAGAGCACCAGGCCAGTCACGCTGACAAGGCCCAGGCTGATGGCCAGGATGATGGTGAGGCGTTTCTTGCGGCGCGGGTTCATAGGGTGTTCTCCATCTGCTGGGCCGCCTTGCGGCGTGCCTCCCGAGCCTGCTTGTTGCGCAGTTCGCCGAGCAGGCTGCGGGTCTTCAATCGGGTGGAAATGACGATGCCGACCAGGCAGAGCAGGGTCAGACCGAAGGAGAGCCAGACGTAGAAGGCATAGCCTCCCATGGCCATGAAATCACTGAACGAGGCAAAGTGCATGCTTACTTCTCCTGCCTGGCGATGTCGGCGACCCAGGGGCGGTGCCACTCCCGCATCAGCAGCTCATTGCGAAAACGCATCAGGGTCAGGGCACCGAGAAACGCGGCGAACGCCAGGATCATGATGAGCAGCGGCCACAGCATCTCGGGGGAGATGGAGGGTTTGTCAAACTTGGTGATGGTGGCCCCCTGGTGCAGGGTGTTCCACCACTCCACCGAGTAGTGGATGATGGGCAGGTTGATCACCCCGACCAGCGCCAGGATGCCGGCGGCGCGGCCCGCCACCACCTTGTCGCTGAAGGCGTTGTAGAGGGCGATGACACCCAGATAGAGGAACAGCAGGATGAGCTCGGAGGTGAGCCGGGCATCCCACACCCACCAGGTGCCCCACATGGGTTTTCCCCAGGCGGCGCCGGTAAAGAGGGCAATGAAGGTGAAGACGGCCCCCACCGGGGCGATGGCCGCCACCGTCATGTCTGCCATGCGCAGTTGCCACACCAGGCCAATGAAGGCGGCCACCGCCATGGTGGAGTAGGCGCCCATGGAGAGGATGGCGGAAGGCACATGGATATAGATGATCCTGAAAGAGTCGCCCTGCTGGTAATCGGCGGGTGCAAAAGCCAGCCCCCAGACGGTGCCGATGATGAAGGCAAGCAGGCTTGTCACGGCAAACCAGGGCAGCAGGGTGCCGGCCAGCCCATAGGCGCGCTCGGGTTTGGCATAAGGGTGCAACCATTTCCACATAGCTCACGAAACCTTTCAGTTATTAATTTTTAAGTGGCGAGGGCTACCATACCCATGGGGGAAAAACATCATATCCCCCGAAAGCAATAAGCAGCCATCCCCTTGATCTATCTCAACTATCTCGCCCCTAACAAGGCTTCAAACGAAAATCTTTTCACCAAATCAATCAGTTGACACTCACCCGCAGCGCCGCCGAGATAGCCAGGGGCGTCAGGGTCAATGCCCCCACCAGCATGGCCCCCAGGATGGCGAGCTGGCCGGCATAGGGCAGTCCCATGCTCGCCGCGTCGATGGCGGACGTGGCGAAGATAAGCACCGGAATATAGAGCGGCAGCAGCAACAGGCTGAGCAGCACGCCCCCCTTGCGCAGCCCTGCGGTCAGCGCTACTCCGACCGCCCCGAGCAGGCTCAGCACCGGCGTACCGAGCGCCAGGGTGGCCACCACGGCCAGATAGGTCTTCAGCTCCAGGGAGAGCAGGATGGCGAGCAAGGGGGAGACCAGCAACAGCGGCAGACCGGTCAGCAACCAGTGAGCGATCACTTTGGCCAGGGCCAGCAACCCCAGGGGATGGGGCATCAGCATCATCTGCTCCAGGGCGCCGTCGCTGAAGTCGTCACGAAACAGCCGCTCCAGGGAGAGCATGGCCGCCAGCAGGGCCGCCACCCAGATGATGCCGGGAGCGATGCGGGCCAGCAACTGGGGCTCGGGCCCGATCCCCAATGGAAACAGGGTGATGACGATGAGGAAGAACCAGAGCGGGTTGAAGATGTCGGCGCGCTGGCGCAGGGCCATCAGCAACTCGCGGTGAATAAGGTGTATGACGGCGCGCAGCATGGGCTACTCCTGCAACAGCGAGGTCAGAGAGAGGGTCTTGAGCCGTCCCTGCATCAGGGTCAGATCCTGGTGGGTCGTAAGGACCACCATGCCCCCCCTGTCCGCGTGGGCGAGGAACAACTGCTCCAGCACCCTGACCCCCTGCTTGTCGATGGCGGTGAAGGGCTCGTCCAGGATCCAGAGCGCCGGTCGCTCGCTCAGCCACAACCTGGCCAGCGCCACCCGTCGCTGCTGCCCGGCGGAGAGCTGCCCCGCGGGATAGTCTTCGAAACCGGCGAGGCCGACCTGGGCCAGCACCCGCCAGAGATCCACGCCGTCCCCGGCAGGGCCATGAAGCTTCTGGTAGAAGGAGAGATTCTCAAGGGGGGTCAGGGTCGCCTTGACGCCGGGCTGATGGCCCAGGTAAAGCAGGCTGGCGTGGTATTCATCCCGGCAATGGCGGATATTCTCCCCATTCCAGCACACCTCGCCAGCAAAGGGCTGGGAGAGGCCGGTGAGCAGGCGCAACAGGCTGGTCTTGCCCACCCCGTTGGGACCCTCAATCTGCATCAAATCCCCGGCACGCACCGCGAAGGAGAGATGTTCAAACAGGGTGCGATCTTCACGCACGCAGCTCAGATTGTTCGCTTGAAGCAGCATGGGGATGTAATCGTTGAAAATGAGGCGGCCTGCATCTTAACACAGGATCCGGAGGCGTCTTTTCAAAGATGCCAATAATCAACAGGATTTGTGGGGAAGATCGCGCCTCCACCAAAGAGATTGATGCCAAAGGATTATCACCGTCCCGGCATCGAGAAAGAAGTGGCCACGGGCCGAACAGAAAGCGGGGAGGCACCGGCCTCCCCGCGACACATCCGTCAGCTGCGTCCCTTTCGCAAGGAAATAAGCAGCTCCGCTTCCGCCTGGGGCAACTCGCACTCGCTCATCACCTCGTCCAGATCGGCACCAAGCTCCACCATCTTGGCGGCGCGGCTGTAGAGGCGGCGCTCCGGATCCTGCAACGTCAGCTCCTGCTGGCTGTCGTGGATCTTCTGCATGGCCCCTTCTGCGGCTTGCAGACGCTGGCCCATGCCGATGGCGCCCGTGTGCAACTCCATCATCTGCTTGCGCAGACTCTCGAGCTGCCCCTGCAGCGCTTCCACCCTGGCCTCGGACTCTCGCTGGCGACGACGGTGCCCCAGGATCCCGTAAAGGGCCAGCACCAGTGCGAGCAAGGACAACCCCAAGGCTGCAAATTCAATCATCAAACCATCACCTTACCGTCACAGGGAGGCGGACAGGTGCCATCGCCCCCGTCCGCACGTTCCCGTCCCTGTTACAGGGAACCAATGTCTTCCCACTCTTCGTCGGAGAGCAGCTTGTTGAGATCCACCAGGATCAGCAGTTGGCCGTCACGGTTGCTGACGCCCTGGATGAACTTGGCGCTCTCCTCGGTGCCTACCGCCGGGGCGGCATCGATCTCGGAGGAGCGCAGATAGACCACCTCGGCCACGCTGTCCACCATGATGCCGATCACCTGCTTCTCCGCCTCGATGATGACGATGCGGGAGTTCTCGCTCACGTCCCCGGCCGGCAGGCCGAAACGGGAGCGGGTATCGATGACGGTCACCACGTTGCCACGCAGGTTGATGATGCCCAGCACGTAGTCAGGTGCACCCGGGACCGGAGCGATCTCGGTGTAGCGCAACACTTCCTGAACCTGCATCACGTTGATGCCATAGGTCTCGTTTTCCAACTGGAAGGTCACCCACTGCAGCACTTCGTCTTCGGCCAGATTCTGTGCAATATTGCGCTTCTCTGTCATCTTCTTGATCCTTGTATGAACCCGTCAACGGGTAAAATTAGCAATAAAACCATGGCGATGCCGACGTTGTCAGCGGCCTTCGATGTTCACGCCCCGGCCAAGCAGCAGCAAGAGCTCCCTGACGTGCAGCAGGGCACACATCTTCTCCTTGACCATGCCGGCCAACCAGGGGCGCTTGCCCTCCTGATGGCGCCACTTCACCTGGTCCCGGTGCAGCAGTTCTGTGCCCTTCAACTGGTGACAGGCCAATCCCCAGGGTGATTCTCCCAGCATAATCAGATATTTGTAATCGTCCATCTCCAGATGCTGGCCCGGCATGACCCACTGGGCCGTGTCCACCACGTTCATCTTCTGCTCGCGGGAGGTCATGATCCCCTTGTACCAGCCCGGCTGGCCGAAGAGAGAGGTCACCTCCCCCAGTTGATGGATGCCCCCCAACTCGGTCAGAGGCACCGCAAACGTCACCCCGGCCACGTCGAAGAAGAGCGCCTGAAACTCGTTGCCGGTATCCAGGTTCTCCCAGGTCGACGGTGCGGGCGCCGCTTCGAGGGCGGGTGCGGGTTCTGCCACCGCGAGGGCGACGGGCTCGACCTCCTCCACCACGGCTTCCACCACCGGCTCTGCCAGGGCGACCAGAGGCTCACTGTCAACCACCTCTGCCTCGAGCTGGAATGGTTCGACATGCACCTCTTCGTGGCTCAGGGCATCCATCTCGAACTGGACCTGTCCCACCTGGGCAAGCAGCTCGCTCAGCTGGGCCAGTCGGGTATCGGTTTCAAGATAGGGGGTGGCAGCCACCTCCGGCACGGCGACGGTCTGACGTTGCAACGCAGGGGCCGGTGCTTCGTCTTCGGGATCTTCCCGCAGCAGGGCATCGTCCAGCAGCAGGGAGTGGAAATAGTCGTCCATGGCCCGAACCTGGGTGGTCTCTCTCACGGCATCACCTCCTGGGTCAGTTGACGCTCCAGCGCGTCGAGATGGTTGAGCAGGGTCTCATAGGCATAGGTGCCCCGGCTGCCCGGTGCATAGATGGAGGGAGGAATGTGCACCAGACTGGCATCCCTGAATTTGGTGTCGATGGGAATGACCGCATTCCACACCGCCTCCCCATACTGCTCCTTGATGGACTGCAATGTCATCAGGGAGGCGCGGGTACGCTTGTCAAACATGGTCGGAATGATGGTGTAGCGGAACTTCTCCCGCTTGGAGCGCTGCATGATCTCGAAGGTCTTCATCATCCGCTCCAGCCCCTTGAGGGCCAGGAATTCGGTCTGCACCGGCACCAGGATGCGATCGCAGGCCGCCAGCGCGTTCACCATCATGACCCCCAGCACCGGCGGACAGTCGATGAGCACGTAGTCGAACTGATCCTGCACCCGCAGCAGAGCGCGCTTGAGCACCAGCCCCATCCCTTCCCGGTTGCCCATCACCCGATCCAGCGTGGCCAGGGTAATCGAGGCAGGCAGCAGGCTGATGTTCTCGAATCGGGTCTTGAGGGTCATCCGGTTGACCAGCTCGGCGCTGGGTTTGGCCGCCTGGAACAACTCGTACAGGGTGCCTTCCAGCCTGTCCGAGTCGAAATCGAGATAGGAGGTCAGGGAGGCGTGGGGGTCGGTGTCGATCAGCAGTACCCGCTGGCCACGCTGGGCCAGAATGCCCGCCAGGGAGACGACCGTGGTGGTTTTACCGACTCCACCTTTCTGATTGGCAACCGTCCAAACAATCACTGTATCAATCCTGCCTTGTTGTTATGCGTATGCCCCCACCGGGCAGCGCGATCACCCTGATCTTTTCACTGTCGACACTCTGCGGTGCGTCCTGCACTGGTGCCACCGTCAGCGGTTTGACGGGGGCTGGCGGCACCCAGGCGAACCTGGATATGGCGACCACCACCTTGCGATTCTGTAATCGTCCCTGCTCGGTGCCATTGTCGACGAAGGGGGAAAACTCTCCGTACGCCTCGTAGGCGAGCCGACCGGGAGCCACCCCCTTGCCCACCAAGGCATTGAGCACTGCCTCGGCACGGGCCGCTGACAATGTCCAGTTGGAGCGGAAAATTTCGTTGTTTATCGGTTGGTTATCCGTGTAGCCCCGCACCCTGACATAGTTATCGACCGGTTTGAGAATACCTGAAAGCGTATCGAGCACGGGTGCGGCATTGCTCCCCAGAAAAGCGCTGCCACTGTTGAACAGGAGACCTGAACTCAGCTCCACCGTCAGCCAGTTGTCATCCTGCGCAAGCTTCACCACCCCTGCATCGACCAGGGCGCCCATGGACTCCTGGATCTGCATGTCGATCTGTGCAAGAGCCGTGCCATCTTGCGAGACGGGCGTGCCCGTGATGGGTGCCCGCGAGGGGGACGCAGAGGCCTGGCTCTCCAGCAGGCTGGGGGCGGCCGAGACCGGGTTGTCCAACAAGGAATTGCCCCGCCCTTCCAGCAGACCATCGCTGCGCGGCGCCTGGTTGAAGGCCTGAGTCATGCCCTCGATGACGGCGCGGTACTCCTCCTTGTTGACGATGGCAACGGAGTAGAGCACCACGAAAAGGGCGAAGATGAGCGTCATGTAATCGGCATAGGAGACCAGCCAGCGATCGAGATGCTCTCGCCCTTGCAGGTGCAAACGATAGCGCTTGCGCATGGCTACTCCCCTTTCAGATAAGCCCGTAACCGCCTTTCAACCTGCGGGCCGCTCTCCCCGTGGGCGATGGCCAGAAGCCCCTCCAGGGTCATCTCCTGATAGAGACCGTAATGGTAGTGGAAGGCGCGCAACCGATTCGCAATTGGCAGATAGAGCAAGTTGGCAAAGCCCACCCCGTAGATGGTGGCGACGAAGGCCACGGCAATGCCCGCCCCCAGGGTGCCTGGCTCCTCCAGATGAAACATGGCCTGGATGAGGCCAATCACGGCCCCGATGATGCCGATGGTGGGGCTGTACCCCCCCATGGACTCGAACACCCTGGCCGAGTGCTCGTTGCGCTCCTGCTCGATGTCGATATCCGCCTCCAACAGGCTGCGGATATCCTCGATGGAGACGCCATCCACAATCATGGAAAGCCCCTGGCGGGTGAAGGGATCGGGCTCGGCCTCGGCCTGGTTTTCCAGCGCCAGCAAGCCTTGCTGGCGGGCGAACTGAGCCCACGCCTTCAGGCGCTCGGCCTGCTCCGCAAGATCCAGCTGCGGCGGAAACAGCATCCAGGTAGCCTGCCTCAGGGCACTGAGCAGGTACCTGCGGGGAGTCTGCAAGATCACCGCCCCCCAGGTTCCCCCGACGACGATGACAAAGGCCGGGCCATCCAGCAGGGTCAGCAGGCTCCCGCCATGCCACCACTGGGCGATGGCGACGGCCCCCAGCGCCAGCACCAGGCCGAGCATGCCCATGGTCAGCGGCCCAACTCGACCAGAATGCGCTGGGCCACCCGATCCAGCGGCAGGGATTCGCTTGCTATGCCCGCCTTGGCAACGGCCTGGGGCATGCCATAGACCACACAGGAGGCTTCATCCTGCGCCCAGATGGTCGCCCCCTGCTCCTTGAGCAGACGGGCACCGTCGCGGCCATCCGCGCCCATGCCGGTCAGGACGATGGCCAGCACCTTGTCGCCATAGGTCTTGGCGGCGGAGGCGAAGGTGATGTCCACACAGGGTTTGTAGTTGACCTTGTCATTGCCATCGATGATGCGAAGACGGGCACCGGGCCCGCGCCCTTCCAGCAGCATCTGCTTGCCACCGGGGGCAAGATAGGCCTGACCCGGCTTGAGCACGTCGCCATCCTGCGCCTCCTTGACCCCTATCTGGCACAGCCCGTTGAGGCGGGCGGCAAAGGCAGCGGTGAAGGTGGCCGGCATGTGCTGGATCAGCAGAATGGGATGAGGGAAATCCCCCGGCAGCTTGGTCAGCACGTTCTGCAGTGCCACCGGCCCGCCGGTGGAGGTACCGATGGCAACCAGCTGGTAACTCTTGCCACTGCGCTTGAACGCGGCGGGAGCCGCCGCTGCCCGCACAGGCTCGGGCTGGCGTTCGGCCAAGGGGCGATTCAGGGTCCCCGTGACGGCGGGCCGGACGGCAGGCTCGGGGGCGCGGGGCCGGGTCGCCATCAGGAAGCGCTTGCGGGCGATCTCCTTGACCCGCTGCTGCAGCAGGTTGACGGCTTCGTCCTTGTCCCGGGCGATGTCTTCAAACTTCTTGGGCAGAAAATCGAGGGCGCCCGCATCCAGCGCATCCAGGGTTGCCTTGGCTCCCTCGTGGGTCAGGGAAGAGAACATCAGGATGGGGGTCGGACACTTGGCCATGATCTCGCGCACGGCGCTGATGCCGTCGAGCACCGGCATTTCAATGTCCATGGTAATGACGTCGGGCCGCAACTGCTGCGCCTTGTCTACCGCCTCCCGCCCGTTCTGGGCCGTGTCGATCACCGTCATCAGGGGATCCTGATTGATGATTTCGCTGACCCGACGGCGGAAGAAACTCGAATCGTCGACCACTAATACCTTGACTGCCATTGTTATTCTTTTAACTCCTTGAGCCTGGCGCTCAGTGGCGACGGGCATAGGCCTTGAGCAGGCTGGGCACATCCAGAATGAGGGCGATGCCGCCGTCGCTGGTAATCGTGGCGCCGGCCATGCCGGGGGTACCTTGCAGCAGGTTGTCCAGGGGCTTTATCACCACCTCTTCCTGGCCGATGAGGTTGTCTACCACGAAGCCGACCTGCTGGGTGCCGATCTGGACGATGACCACGTGGCCCTGGTCCTGGCGGGCCGTCTTGCCGGCACCGCGTACCAGCCACTTGTGCAGGTAGAACAGCGGAATCGCCTTGTCACGGACGATGATGGTGAGCTGGCCATCCACCACGTTGGCCTTTTTCAGATCCAGGTGGAAAATCTCATTCACGCAACCGAGGGGCAGGGCGAAGGTCTGTTGACCCACCTCCACCATCAGGGTCGGCAGAATGGCCAGGGTCAGGGGAACCTTGATCTCGAGACGGGTGCCCTTACCCCAGGTGGAATCGATGTGCACCGAGCCATTGAGGCTGACGATGCTGGTCTTCACCACGTCCATACCCACTCCACGGCCGGAGATGTCGGAGATCTCCGACTTGGTGGAGAAGCCGGGGGCGAAGATCAGGTTGTAGGCATCGTTGTCGCTCATGCGCGCCGCGCTGTCAGCATCGAGCACGCCACGGCTGATGGCGATGGACTTGAGCTTCTCCGGGTCCATCCCTGCGCCGTCATCCTCGATGCAGAGCAGAATGTGGTCCCCTTGCTGGGAGGCGCTCAGGGTGATGGTGCCCTGACGGGGCTTGCCCGCCTTCTCGCGCACGTCCGGCATCTCGACGCCATGGTCGCAGGAGTTGCGCACCAGGTGAACCAGGGGGTCGGCCAGGGCCTCCACCAGGTTCTTGTCCAGATCCGTGTCCTCACCCACCATCACCAGCTCGATCTCCTTCTTGAGGGTACGAGCCAGATCGCGCACCACGCGCGGGAAGCGGCCGAATACTTTCTTGATAGGCTGCATGCGGGTCTTCATGACCGCGCCCTGCAGATCGGCGGTCACGACGTCGAGGTTCGCGACAGCCTTGGACATCTCTTCGTCATTGCTGGCGATGCCGAGGCTCACCAGGCGGTTTCTCACCAGCACCAGTTCGCCCACCATGTTCATGATGACGTCCAGGGTCTTGGTATCCACCCGCACCGTGGTATCGCTCTGTACCGCGCTGCTCTCGGCGGGAGCGGCCTGCTTGGCAGGGGCGGCCCTGGCTGGCGCTGTGGGCTCTGCCGGCGCAGGTTTGGCGGCCACTGGCGCCTTGGGCGGCGTCACCGGGGCTGCGGGGGCAGCGGGTGCCGGAGCCTTGGGTTCGGGCGCAGGAGCAGGTGCCAGACTGTGCTGGGGCGCCTGGCCACGGCCGTGCAGTTCATCCAGCAGGCGCTCGAACTCATCGTCGTCGATGAGCTCGTCCACCTCTTTCTGGACCGAGTGCAGGGGGGCCAGATCGGGGGCACCACCGTGCTGGCCCTGACCATGGAGCTGGTCGAGCAGAGCCTCGAATTCGTCGTCTGTGATGTCACCTGAACCGCTCAGCACGGGGGCGGCAGAGACCGTCGGCGCTTTGCCGACACCGTGCAGCTCATCGAGCAGGCGTTCAAATTCGTCGGCGGAGATCTCGTCGATGGAGCCACCGCCATTGACGGCGACAGGCGCCACCTCGGCGATGACCTCGGGTTCTGGTGCGGGTTCGGGCTCAGGCTCGGGTGCTGGCTGGGCCGCCACGCTGGCGGTACGCAGCTGCTCCTGCCCTTCCGGCTTGCACAGCTCGTGCAGATCGTGCAGCAGATCGGGAGAAGCGGGGCTTATCTCTTCGCGGTTCTGGACCTGGGCAAACATGACGTTGATGGCATCCAGCGCCTGCAAGATGACATCCATCAGCTCGGCACTGAGGGTCCGCTTGCCGTTGCGCAGCATGTCGAACAGGTTCTCGGCACCGTGACAGACATCCACCAGTTCGGTGAGGGAGAGGAAGCCCGCTCCCCCCTTGACGGTGTGGAAGCCGCGGAAGATGGCGTTCAACAGGTTCTTGTCATCGGGCCGCTTTTCCAAGTCGACCAGTTGTTCAGACAACTGTTCCAATATTTCTGATGCTTCGACCAAAAAGTCTTGCAGTATGTCTTCATCAACTTCGAAGGCCATGCGTCACTCCATTAGAATCCCAGGCTAGACAGCAGATCGTCCACATCATCTTGACCATTGACCACATCTGAGCGGGTCTGCGGGTTCATGATGGGGCCTTCCGCCTCGATGCCTCTCACTGGCAGGCTACGTGCCGAATTGTCGCTAACGCCCTCACCGAACATGGTCAGCATCTCTATCAACTTCGTTTCAACTTCCTGCACCAGTTTGATCACCTTGCGGATCATCTGACCGGTCAGGTCCTGGAAATCCTGAGCCATCAGAATTTCCGTCAGCAGTTGTCGTAACTTATCGGCATCCGTCTCAGAAGCCTTAATAAAATCATTCAGTTGATGGCACAGCGCCTTGAATTGACCCAGCTCGAGATCCCGGCTCATCAGGGCATTCCAGTTGGGCATGACCAGCTGAATGTTGTCGTTGAGTCGATCGGCGATGGGAAGGCTTGCCTCGACCGCATCCATGGTGCGATTGGCCGCCTTGTCCGTCATGTCGATGACATAGCTCAGACGCTCCCGGGCATCCGGGATTTCATGGGTGGCCAGGTCGGGGATCCTGGGATCCAGGCGAAAATCCTGCAATGAGTTGTGCAATTGGCGGGTCAGCTGCCCCACCTTGTCAAACAGGGCCGCCGCATTGGGGGCGCACACATCGGCGAGGATGGTATCGGCCTGTTCAAACTCTTCCCGCTCCAGGTGGGCAACCAGCATCCTTGCCTGGTCAAGCGAGATCATGGCACTCGTTTTGGCCTTCATCCCTGCCGCTCCTTAGCCGATACGTTCAAAGATTTTGTCGAGCTTCTCTTTGAGGGTGGCAGCGGTGAACGGCTTGACGATATAGCCATTGACCCCGGCCTGGGCGGCTTCGATGATCTGCTCGCGTTTGGCTTCGGCAGTCACCATCAGAACCGGCAGGTGCTTGAGCTTGTCGTCGAGGCGAATCGCCTTGAGCAGGTCGATGCCCTGCATACCGGGCATGTTCCAGTCGGTGACCACGAACTGGAAGTCGCCATTTTTCAGCATCGGCAACGCCGTGTTGCCATCGTCTGCTTCATGGGTATTGTTGTATCCCAGGTCACGCAGCAAGTTCTTGATAATCCGGCGCATCGTTGAAAAGTCATCGACGATGAGGATTTTCATGTTCTTGTCCAAAGTTCCTCCTAAATAGCCGCCAAGACGGCTCACTTACATGATGCAGATCGCAGGTTTTATGGTGCGGATTATGCCTTAGAGTTGTGCTCCAGTGTAGCCAGTACAACCACTTATAAATTCCAATCTCGCAAACGGGCGCGCAGCCTGTGCATGGCCTGACTATGAATCTGGCTCACCCGAGACTCACTTACACTCAATACTTCACCGATCTCGCGCAGATTCAGCTCTTCATCGTAATAAAGGGAGAGCACCAGCGCCTCCCGCTCCGGCAGGCGGGCGATGTGCTCCGCCAGGGCCCCCTGGAAGCGTTCAGCCGCCAGATCGTCGAATCCTCCCTGACCGTTGCCTTCATCGGGATGACCGATGACATCTTCGCTGACGCCCAGATCCTCGATGCCGATGATCTTGCCGCAGGAGACATCCTGCAGCATGGCATGGTACTCCCCGAGGGAGACCCCCATATTGGCGGCCACCTCGGTGTCTCTGGCATCCCGGCCATGGGCCTGCTCCACGTTCTCGATCGCTTCTGCGATGGCACGGCTGTTGCGGTGCACCGAGCGGGGCACCCAGTCCCCACGGCGGATCTCGTCGAGCATGGCACCACGGATGCGGATGCCGGCATAGGTTTCAAAGCTGGCGCCCTTGCTGCCGTCAAAGTTGCGGGAAGCTTCGAGCAGCCCAATCATACCTGCCTGGATCAGGTCATCCAGCAAGACACTGCTTGGCAGGCGAGCCAATAAATGCTGGGCAATCCGCTTGACCAGCGGAGCGTGTCGCTCGACCAGCACGTAGGAATCCTGATGACGCAAGTATGCTTGGGCTTTATTCACGGGAGTCTTCCTGTGTTATGACCGGCTTTTGCAACAAGTTTTCCAGGAAAAATTCGAGGTGGCCGCCCGGCTGATTCGGGATGGGCCAGCTCGCCGCCTTGTTCGCCAGGGCACGAAATGCCAGGGCGGCAGGGGATTTTGGAAACGCCTCAACTATCAGTTTCTGCTTGCGCACCGCGGCCCGCAGGTTGGTGTCGTAAGGCACGCAGGCCACCAGCTCCAGGGAGGTATCCAGGAAGCGGTCGGTGACCCGGGTCAGCTTGGCGAACAGCTCCTGCCCCTCGCGCAGGGAGCGGACCATGTTGGCCACCACCTTGAAGCGGAATACACCGTGATCCTTGGAGAGGATCTTGATGAGCGCGTAGGCATCCGTGATGGAGGTGGGTTCATCGCACACCACCACCATGATGTCCTGGGCGGCACGGGTGAAACTCAGCACCATGTCGGAGATCCCCGCCGCCGTGTCCACCAGCAACACGTCCACCTGGGTCTTCATCTCGCTGAAGGCGCGGATGAGCTCGGCATGTTGTACCGGGGAGAGCTCGACCATGGACTGAGTGCCCGAGGTGGCTGGCACTATCATCATGCCGTAGGGCCCCTCGACGATGATGTCGTCCAGGGTGCATTCCCCCGCCAGCACATGGGAGAGGTTGCGATGCACCCTCAGCCCCAGCATGACGTCGACGTTGGCCAGACCAAGGTCGGCGTCCAGCACCAACACCCGCTTGCCCTGGGCGGCCATGGCTCCCGCCACGTTCAGGGTCACGTTGGTCTTGCCGACGCCCCCCTTGCCTCCGGACACGGCGATCACTTTCACTCGATTGTTTTGACGCATTTTGCGCAGACCACTCGCCTGATCCATATACATGTTACTCATAAAACTCCGAATCTTCGGATTCGCCAAAACCCGATCCCCAGAAATAGGGATCTTCTGCTTCCCGTTCCAGCGACCCCATGGCGGCACCGACCAGCAGCGCCGCGTTGGCAACTTGAATATCTTCCGGCACCCGTTGCCCGTCGGTGATGTAACTGATGGGCAGGGCGTTTTGAATGCACACGTTGATCACTTCACCCAGATTCAGGCTCTCGTCGAGCTTGGTCAGAATGCAGCCGGAGAGCGGAATGCGCCGGAAGTGATCCACCGCCTCCTGCATCACCCGTCGCTGGGAGGTGGCCGACATGACCAGATAACTGCGGATGCGCACCTTGGCATTCTTCACCAGGGTGTCGAGCTGTTCGGTCAGGCGGATATCCCGCTGACCCACCCCGGCGGTGTCGATGAGCACCAGCCGGCGATGGCGGAACTGATAGAGGGCACTGGCCAGCTCTTCGGCGTCCCGCACCTGACGCACCGGGCAACCCATGATGCGACCATAGGTCTGCAACTGTTCGTGGGCCCCGATCCGGTAGTTGTCCGTGGTAATGAGCGCCACCTGCTCGGCGCCATACTTCATGGCAAAGCGGGCCGCCAGCTTGGCGATGGTGGTGGTCTTGCCCACCCCGGTCGGTCCGAGCAGGGCCACCGCCCCTCCCTGACGCAGGATCTCGTCCTCGCTGATCTTGAGCTGGGCCGTCAGCACCTCGGCCAGTTGGGCCATGGCCTGATGGATCGGCATGTCTTCGGGGATGAGGCCCGCCAGTTGATCGGCGAAGGCATCGTCGAACCCCATCTTCTTGAGTTCCTTGATGAGCAGGGCGCGCATGGGTTCGCGGCGCTCCACCTCCTGCCACATCAGGCCGGAGATCTGGTGCTCCAGCAGCTTGCGGATGCTGGCCATCTCCTTGCGCATCCCCTCCATCTCCTGATCCCGCTGGGCTGACTGGGTCTGGCGCGGGGCGGCGGCAGGACGGGCCTTGGGCTTGGCGGGTTCGGGAGCGGCGCCCCACTGGCCCTGTTCGGCCAGGGTTCTGGGAGCACTGGCCGCGCCCGCCAGTCCGGCGGACTGGGTGCCGGCAGCGCCATTGGCGGGCCAGGAGGCCGAAGCTGGCTGACCGTTGCCTCCGTTGCCAGACCATGATCCCGGGGCGCCATTGCCACCCGCCGGGTTGGCCGGATTGAGCTTCTGCTGGCGTGCCAGCAGGGCCGCCAGGGTATCGGCGTAGTATTCGTTCTGTTCCTTGGGTGGCGCCGACCTCGTCATCTGCTTGCCCGCAGACGAGATATTGACGCTCTCTTCATTCAACTGACGGCGAACCGGCGCGTCTTTGGGCCCCGGTACCTGGGATTGATAATCGACGGCCGCGACTATCTCCACCCCACCGGTGACCTTTTTGTTGGACATGATGACGGCATCGGGTCCGAGAGTCTCCTTGACCTCGGCCAGCGCCGTGCGCATGTCTTTGGCAAAAAACCGCTTAATCTTCACCCGTCATCTCCGCTAACTAGCCCTGTCCCACCGCACTGACGATGCGGATCTGCTTGTCGTCAGGCACTTCCTGATAGGACAGCACGCGTAATCCAGGAATGGCATTCTTGACAAATTTCGCCAGGGTATTGCGCAATATCCCCGATGTCAGAAGCACGGCCGGCTGGCCTTCCAGTTCTTGTCGTTGAGTGGCTTCCACCAGGGAGCGTTGCATCCGCTCCGCCAGTCCCGGTTCGATACCGGCGCCATCTCCCCCACCTGCTTGCAGGGATTGATGCAATATACGTTCCAGTTCTGGTGACAAGGTGATCACCGGCAGCTCGGGCTCGGGGCCGGCAATCTCCTGCACAATCAATCTGCGCAGGGCGATCCGGCAGGCTGCGGTCAGCACTTCCGGGTCCGGGCTGCGGGGCGCATATTCCACAAGGGTCTGCAGGATAGTGCGCATATCGCGAATTGGCACGCCTTCATTGAGCAAATTCTGCAATACCTTCACCAGGTTGCCCATGCTGATCACCTCGGGAACCAGTCCTTCCACCAGCTTGCTCTGATGCTTCCCTATCATGTCGAGCAGTTGTTGCACCTCGTCATGACCCAGCAGCAGCGCCGCATGGTTGGAGAGGATCTGGCTCAGGTGGGTAGCCACCACGGTGGCCGCATCGACCACGGTGTAGCCAAGGGTCTGGGCCTGGGAGACCTGCTCCTTGGCGACCCAGACCGCCTCCAGCCCGAACGCCGGGTCCTGGGTAGCGATACCGTGGATCTGGCCGAACACCTGCCCCGGGTTGATGGCCATCTCCTTGTCGTGATAGACGGTGGCTTCCCCCGTGCTCACGCCCATCAGGGTGATGCGGTACTGGTTGGGGGCAAGATCCAGGTTATCGCGAATGTGGACGGCAGGCACCAGAAAGCCCAGCTCCTGGGAGAGCTTCTTGCGCACCCCCTTGATCCGGTTGAGCAGCTCGCCCCCCTGATTCTTGTCCACCAGAGGTATCAGCTGATAACCCACCTCCAGGCCGATGATGTCCACCGGCATGACGTCGTCCCAGCTGAGATCCTTCTGCTCCACCGGGGCATCCCCCTGGGCCGGCATGAGTTCACCGCTCGCCGCCTTCGCCTTGTTCTGCTTCTCGCGGCGCAGCAGCCACCAGGCGCCCGCCGCCGCCACCGCCCCCAGGCTCAGGAAAGCCAGGTGCGGCATGCCGGGTACGCTGCCCATCATCAGCAGGATGCCGGCGGAGATCACCAGCGCCTTGGGATTTTCGAACAGTTGGCCGAGTACCGCTGTCCCCATGTCCTGGTCGGTATTCTGACGGGTAACGATGATGGCCGCGGCAATGGAGAGCAGGAGCGAGGGGATCTGGGCGACCAGACCGTCACCGATGGCGAGCAGGGTATAGACCTGGGCCGCTTCGCCGAAGGTGAGCTGGTGCTGCATCATGCCGATGATGAAGCCGCCGATGATGTTGATGAAGAGGATCATGATGCCGGCGATGGCATCCCCCTTCACGAATTTGGAGGCACCGTCCATGGAGCCGTAGAAGTCCGCTTCCTGAGTCACGTCCTGACGGCGCTTCTTGGCCTCTTCCTGGTTGATGAGACCGGCGTTCAGGTCCGCATCGATGGCCATCTGCTTGCCTGGCATGGCGTCAAGGGTGAAGCGGGCGCTCACCTCGGAGATCCGGCCCGCACCCTTGGTGACCACCACGAAGTTGATGATCACCAGGATCATGAAGACGATGATGCCCACGGCATAGTTGCCGCCGATCACCACGTTGCCGAACGCCTCGATCACATGGCCTGCCGCCGCGCTGCCGTTGTGGCCTTCCAGCAACACCACCCGGGTGGAGGCGACGTTGAGGGCGAGCCGCAGCAGGGTGGCGATCAGCAAGACGGTGGGGAAGGCGGCAAATTCCAGGGGGCGGCGGGTATAGACCGCCACCAGCAGCACCACGATGGAGAGGGCGATATTGAAGGAGAAGAGGATATCCAGCATCAGGGGCGGAATGGGGAGTACCACCATGCCGAGGGAGGCGAGCACCAGCAGCGGGGTCCCGACCCCCTTGGTCAGCAACCACCTGTACTCTTTGAAACGGCCCAGCCCTGCCTTCAATCCCATCGTGCTTCTCAATGTTCAACTACCGATGCCGGATTAAAGCAAATATCAAGCCAATGATTCAATCCATTGATCTGCATGGGTTTTATTTTGATGCTGTCAGAAGTCCGTCGCAGGCTTTCCGGGCCGGGGCGGCAAGGAAGCTGGCGCTCCCAGCCGGGAGAACATTGGGGACGGGTCCCAGGCGAACAGGTCAGGCTCCAGCCAGCGCCTTACGACGCTCAGGTGGAAGCTTGGAGCTGCCCCTGGCGACAAAGCCAGACAGCAGCCAGCGCCTTACTTGCGAAACTCGGGTGGGATGGGCAGATCCTTGGCGAGGGGGGTCGGCCGCCGGCCACGGCCGCGGCGAAACTTCTTGAGCTGGTAGACATAGGCCAGCACCTGGGCGACGGCGGCGAAGAGCCCCTCCGGGATCTCCTGGCCAATCTCGGTGGCGTGGTAAAGGGCCCGGGTGAGCGGCGGGGAGGACATGACGGGGATGTCGTATTCGCGCCCGATCTCCCGGATCTTCATCGCCACCTCGTCGACCCCCTTGGCCAGTACCTTGGGCGCAGCCCCCGGCTTGCCCGCATCGTATTTGAGTGCCACCGAGTAGTGGGTCGGGTTGGTGATGATCACATCGGCCTTGGGGACATCCCCCATCATGCGGCGCATGGCCATCTGCATCTGCAACTGGCGTATCCGCCCCTTGACCTCGGGCTTGCCTTCGCTGTCCTTGAACTCGTCCTTGATCTCCTGCTTGGTCATCTTCAGCTGGCGATTGTGGTTCCAGCTCTGGAACGGCACATCGATGGCGACAATGGGGATCAGGGCGCAGCAGAGGATGATCAGCATCCAGAGCAGCAGGTCCAGAGCATCGACGATGCCGCCGGGAAAGCCCTCAAGAGAGAGATTCAGCAGATGGTTGAACTGGCTCGACAGCATCCACCAGGCGAACAGACTAATAAACACCACTTTCGCGATGGATTTGACAAGTTCTACCAGGGATTGCACCCCGAACATCCTTTTGATGCCGCTCAGGGGGCTCAGCTTGCTCCACTTGGGCAGCATGGCCTCGGAGGAGAAGTTCATCCCGCCGAGCAGGGTGTTGCCGACGAAGGCGGCGATGATCACCAGCATGAACAGCAGCCCCAGAGGCTGGATCAGCTCTCCCAGCAGGGCGGGCACCATGGCCCCCATGGCATTGGGGTCGAACGCCTGATCCCGGTCCAGGGTAAAGCCCATGGTGAGCACCTTGATCATGGCCCCTGCCAGACTCTCCTTGATCATCAGGAGGCCGAACACGGTCGCCAGCAGGACGCTGGCGGTACCCAGCTCCTTGGAGCGTGCAATCTGCCCTTTTTCCCGGGCCTGTTGCAGTCGTTTGCCCGTGGGTTGTTCTGTGCGTTCCTGATCGGTATCAGCCATGCTGGCCTCCTGCCGGCATCAGCCGGCTGGCGGCCCGCCAGAGTGGCGGCAAAAGGGCCGCAACCGGGAGGGCCTCAGTCATGCTGGCCCCCGAAGCACTGGACGTTGATGAGCTCGCAGCTGGTCTCCTGCACCCGCTCCCAGAGCGCGTCGAAGTGTCCCATGAAGCCACCGATGGTGAGCCAGAGGATGAAGAGCCCCGACATCATGCTCACCGCAAAGCCGATGCTGAAGATGTTGAGCTGGGGGGCCGCACGGGTCATCACCCCGAACGCGAAGTTGATCAGCAGCAGGGCGATGATGGCCGAAAGCGCCATCACCAGAGAAGCCTGATACATGACCCCGAGAAAGCTCACCAGGCTGCGGATGGCAGGCAGGGTGAGCCCGCTGTCAGATACCGGCAGGGTTTCGAAACTCAGCACCACCATGCGCAGCATCAGCAGGTGGCCGTCCACCGCGAGAAACACCAGGGTCGCCAGCATCAGGTAGAACTGACCCACCACGGGAGCCGACTGGCCATTCATGGGGTCCACCAGGGTGGCAAAGCCCAGGCTGGTCTGCATGGCGATGACCTGACCCGCCATCACGAAGGTCTCCAGCAGGAACTGGGTCATGAGGCCGAGCGCGATGCCGATGAGCAGTTGCTGCCCCAGCACCAGGAAGCTGCCGAGGGAGAAGAGCTCGATCTTCGGCATCGGGGGCAGCAGGGGGGCGATGATGAGGGTGATCGCCAGCGCCAGGCCGATGCGGATATGGGCGGGGGCGAGCCGGCTGCCAAAGACCGCCATCACCATCAGGAGGCTGCTCACCCGGGCCAGAGGCCAGAGGATGGAGGAGAGCCACTCCATGATGAGCGCCGTGGTGTAGGTCATGACAGCAACACTCCCGGCAGGGGCAAGCCAACGGGAGGACGCAGGCCCCGGTCTGCCTCGGCCAGAGCAAAAGAGTGGCCCTTGGCTGGCATCAGCCCACCACCTCGGGGATCTGGCTCACCATCAGCTGGAAGAAGTCCATCAGACTCTGCAATCCCCAGTGGGCCCCCGCTCCCAGGGCCAGCAGGGTGACCACCAGACGGGGCAGGAAGCTCAAGGTCTGTTCGTTGATGGAGGTGGCGGCCTGGAAGATGGCGACCACCAACCCCACCATCAGGCTCGGCAGGATCACGGCGCACACCATGATGGTCACCAGCCAAAGCGCCTCGCGAAAGACGTCGACGAAGGTTTCAGGACTCATTGCTCGCTCCTTTTGATGGGTTTGCCCAGGGCCGCATCCTCCTGGCCTCCTCCTTCGAAAGAAAGAGAGGCCTCTTCGCTTCCTCCCCGAGTGAAGGGGAGAGCCAGGGGGAGGGTCTGCCCTCCCCTAACCACCCGAGCCCAGCCCGAAGCTGGTGGCCAGGGAGCCCAGAATGAGGTTCCAGCCATCCACCATGACGAACAGCATCAGCTTGAACGGCAGGGAGACCAGCATGGGGGAGAGCATCATCATCCCCATGGCCATCAGGATACTGGCGACCACCAGATCGATGACCAGGAAGGGCAGAAACAGCATGAAGCCTATCTGGAAGGCGGTCTTGAGCTCGCTGGTGACAAAGGCCGGGATCAGCACCCGTAGCGGCACGTCCGCAGGCTCGGCCACCTGCACGTTCGCTATCTCCATGAAAGTATTGAGATCCTTGACCCGGGTCTGGGCCAGCATGAACTGGTGAATGGGCAGCTCCGCCTTCTCCAGGGCCTCCTTGGCCCCGATGGTCTCGGCCAGATAGGGCTGCAACGCCTCGTTGTTGATGCGATCCAGCACCGGCGACATGATGAAAAACGACATGAAGAGGGCGATGCCGATCAGCACCTGGTTGGAGGGGCTCTGCTGCAGACCGATGGCCTGGCGCAGGATGCCGAGCACCACGATGATCCGGGTGAAGGAGGTCATCATGATCACCATGGCCGGCAGGAAGGAGAGCGCGGTCATCAGCGCCAGCACCTGCAGGGTCAGGCTGTACTCCTGACTGCCATCCGCCATGGTCTTGACGGTGAGTGCCGACATGCCGTCCTGGGCCATCGCCAGGGGCGAGAGCACCAGAGAGAGCAGTGCCAGCCACCGGGTCCAGTTAACGTTTTTCATGCTTGCCCATCAGTTTGCCCAGTTGCTCGGAGAACGCCTGGGGCTGGCTCTCGTCCAGCGGCTCCTCCAGGCGATAGAGGAAGTTGACCTGCTGCGGCGTCACCCCGACCAGCAGTTGCTGGCCGCCCACCTTGACCACCATCAGCTTCTCCTTGTAGCCAAGGGGCAGGGTGGCGATGACCTTCATCTGGCCCCCTCCCATCACCTGGGAAAGCTTGCTCTTCTTGAGCAGGAAGCCGAGCACCAGGATGAGGCCGATCACCATCAGGCTGGAGAGCAGCCAGGAGGTGAGGCTGGGGGGATTGGCCCCTACCCCCGGGTTGGCCAGGGCAGGCAGGGAAAACAGCCACAACGGGAGCACACGGATCATTTGAGCTTCTTGATCCTTTCAATCTGGCTGATGACGTCGGTAAGGCGGATACCGAACTTGTCGTTCACCACCACCACCTCGCCGTGGGCGATCAGGGTGCCGTTGACCAGCACGTCCAGGGGTTCACCCGCCACCCGATCCAGCTCCACCACCGAGCCCTGGTTCAGTTGCAGCAGGTTGCGAATGCTGATCTGGCTGCGGCCCACTTCCATGGCGATGGTCACCGGGATGTCCAGAATGGTGTCCAGCTTGCGCCGCTCTTCGGCGCTGATGGGGGCTTCGTCCTTCAACTCCTCCAGGGGGGCAGGCTTGGCTTCGGCCGTGACCTGCTCCTCCAGTGCGGCCGCCCAGGCGTCAGCCATCAAATCCTGCTCGTCATCGGTTCCGCTCATCTTCAATTCCTCAGTGTTGCAACACCTCCCCGGGGGGAGGATCAATCAGGGTGTTTGTCAGAGATGCTTCGCTCGAGCTCTTCCAGCTCGGCTTCGCCATCAATGCGCACGCCCCCGCGGGTCACCAGATGCATCTCTGTCTTGACCCCGTCAGGGCGCTTGATTTTGTCGGTGATCTTGAGCGCCACGTTCTCCTTGGTGCGCCCCATCTTGGCGTGGAAGGTGGGCAGATCCTCCACAAAGACCAGCAGGTTCTCCGGCATCTCCACCGGGATGATGTCCCCGGGTCTGAGCTCCATCAGCTCACGCAAGGAGAGCTCGGTCTCCAGCAGCTTGGCCTTGAGCTCCACCTTGACGTCCATGATCTCGTCGCGCAGGGCCTTGCTCCAGCGCACGTCGGTATCCCCCTTGTCGCTCTGCACCCCCGCATCCAGCAGTTCGCGGATGGGTTCCAGCATGGAGTAGGGCATGGCCACGTGGAAGTCGCCGCCACCGCCGTCCAGCTCGATGTGGAAGGAGCTCACCACGATCACCTCGGTGGGGCTGACGATGTTCGCCATGGCCGGGTTCACTTCGGAGTCGAGGTATTCAAAGCCCACGTCCATCACCGGCGCCCAGGCATCCTTGTAGTCCTCGAACACCAGCTTGAGCAGCATCTGGATGATGCGCCGCTCGGTGGGGGTGAATTCCCGCCCCTCGATCTTGGCGTGGTAGCGGCCATCACCGCCAAAGAAGTTCTCCACCAGGATGAAGACGAGCCGCGCCTCCATGGTGATGAGCGCCGTCCCCTTGAGGGGGCGGAAACGCACCATGTTCAGGCTGGTGGGCACGAACAGGGTGTGGACATATTCGCCGAACTTGAGCATCTGCACGCCGTTGATGGAGACCTCGGCGGTGCGCCGCATCATGTTGAACAGGCTGATGCGCATGTGGCGGGCAAACCGTTCGTTCACCAGCTCCAGGGTCGGCATGCGGCCGCGGACGATGCGGTCCTGAGAGGAGAAGTCGAACTGGGCGATACCGGGATCCCCGGCAGCTCCCAGCTCCTCCTCCTCGACATCGTCGACGCCGTGCAGCAGGGCATCAATCTCGTCCTGACTTAACAGATCGCTCACGCTTCACCTTTCATTGCATGACAAAGCCGGTAAACAGCACTTGTTCGATTACGGGAGAAGAGACCAGGTCGTTCAGCACCCGGCGGCACTCTTCCAGCGAATCCTGACGCAGCTTCTCCTTGCCCTCGAAGGTCATCAGCTGTTCGGCGGTCGCCGAGCTGAAGACCCGCAGCAAGGTGCCTTCGATCAGGGGAATGTTCTGTTTGGCCAGGGTTTCGTCGGCGGTGCCGCGCACCATCAGCTGGATCTTGATCTGCACCAGCCGATCCCGCTGGCCTCCCGCCACGTTGAACACGAAGGGACGGGGCATGCCCACATAGAGCGAGGGCTGGGGCGTGTTCGCCTCCGGCTTGGCCTCGCTCTTTTCGGCCGCGGGCTCATCCCCACCGGCGAGCATGAACCAGGCGCCGGCGCCGCCCCCGCCAAGGAGCACGACAGCCAGGGCGACTATCATGATCAGCTTCTTTTTCTTGCCTGCCGCCGGATCCTTCAGCGTCAGTTCGTTATCGTCTGCCATCCCTTGTCCACCCTAGTCTCAAACTTGTTCGGTATCATAAACTTACTTAAGAATGCATCAAGCATAGAAATCGATTCCGGCATCGTTTGCCGATTCCACCAGCAGCGTGAGGTTGCGAGCGCTCCCCTCGGCCTCTCTGCCATCGCTGCCGCCACCATTTCCCCCCTGTCGCCCCTGGTCACCGAAACCGGACTGACCCTGGGAGGATGACTGCCCCTGCTGCTGGAAGGTTTGCTGCTGCGCCTGTTGTTGCACCACGGTCTGGCCGAGCTGGATCCCCTGCCCTGCCAGCATGTCGCGCAGGCGCGGCATGGCCTGCTCCAGCATCTCACGGGTCTGGCCATGCTGCACCACGAAGTGCACGCTGGCCTGGCTGGAGGCATCCATCTGGATTTGGATCTTCATCTTGCCAAGCCCCAGGGGGTCTAGCTGGATCTCCGCCTGTTGCAGCTTGTCCGCCAGCATCAGGTTCACCTTGTGGTGCAGCTGCTCGGGGGCCTCAGGGGTCGCCAGCTTGAGGTGGGGCAGGCTCTGGGGCTCCCGTCTGACGGTCGCCTCGGCCAGCGGTCTGTTCTCGCCGACCTGGCTCTGGGCCTGATGCAAAGGCTGGCTCCCCTCGGCGGGTTCACTGCCCTTGACCTCCATCCCCGACTGTTTGCCCAGCTCATCGAGCCGGGACTTGTCCACCGCGGGCTTCACCGACACGGTCGCGCCGGCCACCACCACGGGGGCGCTCTCCATCTGGTCCAGGCCCGCCGAGAGGGCCGTCAGGGGGGCCTGTGCCCCCTGGGATTCGTGACGGGCCAGGATCTGCGGCGCCACCTGCACGGGGGCCGGGTCCTCCGTCGTCACGGGCTGGCTGCTCCCTGCATTCACCGCAGTCTCGGCCCCTGCACGGGCTCCCTGCCCGCTCGCGGCCTCAGCCTGTCTGGCCTCACCGGCGACAGGGGCGTCCTTCTCTGCCCCGGCCGCCGTCGCGGGCGGAGCGGACTCCGGTGTGGCTGCAGGGGCAGGCCCCTGCGCCACCGTCCGGATCACGCCATCGCCATAGGCGCTGGCGGCACGGGAAGCGGTAGTCCTCTGTCCGGCCGACGCCAGGGGATCGGTCACCTGTGCCTCTTGCGATGAGTCAGCCCGGGTGACAGTGGGAGCCTGGGCGTTTTCTCCTGCCACCACTTTGGCGAGCAGGGCGGCACGCTCCTGACCCGAGAGAGGGGGCTCACCCCCCTTGGCATCCGGCTCCGCTCCCTTGCCTGCCATGGGCTGGCGGGTCACCCCGCCCTGGTCGGCCACGGCGGTGTCATCGGCCAAGGGGGGCTCTTCCGCCCCCAGCGGCAGAGCACCCTGACCGCTTGGCACGGCGCTGGCGCCTTGGGCCGCACCGGGAGCAGCCTTCGTTTTGTTCCCTTCCTGCTGACGCTCTGGCGTCATCTGCGGCAGGGAGGCGCTCCCCTCTGCCGCCTCCACGCTCTCTGCCATCCCCACGTCCTTCGCCATTCCCACCCCCTCTGCCATCCCAGGCGCTGCGGCGCCAGGCGGCAAGGGGTTGCCGTCCACAGGCACCGCCGCCTCACCGGCCATGGCGGGCGATGTCGGGGGCACCACCAGGCTCACATCCTGGCGCAGGGAGGCTTGCAACTGTTGCAGGAAGTCGTCGGGAGGCAGCTCCCCCTCGTCGTCCGCCCCCTTCGAGGAAGACGCGGACTCGGTGGCGGGCTCGTCAGACGCCAAAGATTTGGCAGCCGGGGCAAGCCCCTCCCGGGCGCCCTCGGCGGGGCCCTGGAGCGGTGGGTTGCCCTGACTGGCTGGCGCCTTGCCCATCAGCTGGGCCATGGCCATGGCTTGCGAGAAGGCGGCCTTGCCCTCGCCTGACGGCTGCACGCCCCCTTCGCCCCCAATGGTGGGAGCCAGCAGGGTGGCGCTGCCATCGGCAGAAGGCGCCTGGGGGAGAGTGCTAATCAAGGGGGTCTGTATCATGCTGGGATCCCTGACGACGATTCGGTGACGGCCGCACGTGCGGTCATGGCTTGGCCCATCGGCCTCGCATGACCGGAAGAAAGCAAATTACAGGCCAGATTGGTGATAACGACGCAGGATGGCGTAGTCATCCAGCATCTTCTGCTCCTGGCGCTGGGCCTTCTGGCGCACCTTGTCCGCCTTCTTCTCCAGCAGCAGCTCGACCGCCTTGCGCCGCTGCTGGGCTTCGAGCCACTGGGTGCGGCACTCGGCCAGCGCCTCGCGCACCTGCAACACCCCTTGGTACTGCTGGGTCGCCGCGTTTTCGAGCTTGTTGATGAAGGCGTGATACTGGCTGTTCTGCTGGGGGCTGATCCCCTGCAGACCGCGCTCCGTCCACTGCTGGTGGTAGATCTGGCGGTACTGGTTGAGGGCGTTTTGCTGATCCATGAACAGCTTGAGATCCTGCTGGGCCTTGGCAAGCGCCATGGCGGCCTGCTGTTCGGCCTCCTCCAGCCGACTCGCCAGCAACGTCAATCCTTTACTCATAAGGGCTCTCCACCGGTCAACGCATCAGGGGCATGGCCACCAGTTGCAGGGATTGCAGGCCTTCATCGTAGTGAATGACCTCGCGCATTTTCTGCTGCAAGAACTGATCCAGATAGGGTTTCTGGATGATGGCCCGGTCGATGCGCGGATCCGATCCCTGGCTGTAGGCGCCGATGGTGATGAGATCCCGGTTCTGCTGGTAGAGGGAGTAGAACTGCTTGAAGGTGCGCGCCAGCTCCATGTGCTCCGGTGAGGTCACCATGGGCATGACCCGGCTGATGGATTTTTCGATGTCGATGGCCGGATAGTGGCCCGCATCCGCCAGCTCCCGCGCCAGCACGATGTGACCGTCAAGGATGGCCCGGGCCGCGTCGGCGATGGGATCCTGCAGATCGTCCCCCTCCGTCAGCACGGTGAAAAAGGCGGTGATGGAGCCCTGGCCGTCGCTGCCGTTGCCGGCCCGCTCCACCAGCGCCGGCAATTTGGCAAACACCGAGGGGGGATAGCCCTTGGTGGCCGGCGGCTCCCCCACCGCCAGTGCAATTTCCCGCTGTGCCTGGGCGTAGCGGGTGAGGGAGTCCATCAGCAGCAGCACGTTGAGCCCCTGCTCGCGGAAATACTCGGCGATGGCGAGCGCCGTCTCGCACCCCTTGAGGCGCATCAGCGGCGAGGCATCGGCAGGGGCGGCCACCACCACGGCGCGCTCGCGCCCCTCGGCGCCGAGGATCTCCTCGATGAACTCCTTCACCTCCCGGCCCCGCTCGCCGATGAGGCCCACCACGACGACATCCGCCACCGAGCCCCGGGTCATCATGCCAAGCAGCACGGATTTACCGACACCGGAGCCGGCGAACAGCCCCATGCGCTGACCCCGGCCCACGGTGAGCACGGCATTGATGGCCCGTACCCCCACGTCCATGGGCTGATGGATGGGGCGACGGGCCAGAGGATTGATGCGGTGCTGGGCGAACTGCACCGTCTGGGACGAGAGGATGGGGCCGAGCCCGTCCAGAGGTTGGCCGATGCCATCGATGACCCGGCCAAGCAGACTCATGCCCACCGGAATGCCGTGATCTTCGGTGACGGGCACCACCCGGGCGCCGGGAATGACCCCCTTGAGCTGCTCGCTCGGCATCAAGAACAGGCGATCCCCGGCAAACCCCACCACCTCGGCCTCCAGGGCCCCATCCTGGGTATCGATGCGGCACAGGGAGCCGATGGCGGCGCGGCAGCCAATGGCTTCCAGGGTCAGCCCCACCACCCGGGTGAGCTTGCCTGCCACCGGTGGTATGGGGGCCTGCTCGCGAACCCGGTAGCCTTTAAGCCGATCAAGAAGGGGTGCCGTCATGTCGCCTCCGACGATGAGTGCCTGATGATGCCGTCAGCAGGACGCTGCACGACGGGTTCGAACCGGGCCATGGCTCAGCTCGCGTTGTCACGCAGGAAGTTGCGCAGCAGTTGATCGATGCGCCCGGAGAGGGTGAGATCGATGCTGGAAAGCTCGGTGGCCAGTTGCAGATCGCCGGGGGAGAAGGTGGGCTCGCTTTGCAGCCGCCAGTGGCGCCTCGCGCACTCCTCGGCGCCAAAGGCGGCCTCTACCCGGATCACATCCTCCGGGTGCAGCATCAGGGTGACCCCCTGCTCGGCGGCAGGGAGCAGGGCCAACCCCTGCTTGAGGGCCTCCAGCAGCAGCGTGGGGGAGGTTTGCGCCTCATGGCGGATGAGGGCGCGGGCGAGCTGTTGCACCAGGGCGATGAGCTGCTGCTCCACCGCCTCGTCCATCTCGCCAAGGGGAGTGGCCAGGCGTGAGACCAGGGCTTGCCAGCGGGCTATCTCCAGCTCCACCTGCTCCCGCCCCATGGCGAGGCCCTCTTCCTTGCCCTGCTCCAGCCCGGCCTGGTGGCCCTGCTGCAAGCCTTCAAGCTTGCCCTCTTCCAGCCCCTTGGCAAAACCGGCCTCGCGCCCATCGCGCATCCCCTCTTCCCAGGCGGCCTGACGAATCGCCTCCACCTCTTCGGCGGTGATGCTGGGGGCGGGTTCTTCGGGTTGTTCTTCCGGCAGGGCCGCATCGGCCTGCTCCTGACGATACCAGTCAGGAGCCAGCCCCAAGGCATTGGTCTCGACCTCGGCTTCGGTCTCCATCTCTGGCCAGCCCCAGGTCTCAATCTGCGCCGTGTCGGACTCGGGCCTCAGATAGCCGCGCAGTTTGCTGTTCTTGTCATTCATGTGCCGAAGAGACTCCTATCGAGGGCCGGGTACAGGGGCCGACATCATCGCACATTCCATGGCCCATGACTTAGAGGAACTCTTCGCCACCACCCGCCCCCAGCATGATCTCGCCCGCATCCGCCAGGCGGCGCGCGGTGGAGAGGATCTCCTTCTGGGCGGCCTCCACTTCGGAGACCCGGATCGGCCCCATGGCCTCGAGGTCATCCGCCAGCATCTCGGCGGCCCGCTTGGACATGTTCTTGAATACTTTTTCCCGCATCTGGTCGTCCGACCCCTTGAGGGCCCGTTGCAGCAGATCCCCGGGCACTTCCCGCAACAGGGTCTGGATGCCCCGATCGTCCACGTCGATGAGGTTTTCGAACACGAACATCAGATCCTGGATCTGCTGGCTCATCTCCTCGTCCGACTCGCGGATGGAGTCCATCAGCTGCCCTTCGATGTTGGTGTCCAGGTAGTTCATGATGTTGGCCGCCGCCTTCAGGCCGCCCATCTTGGCCGCCTGGGCACCGGCCGCACCGGCGAACTGTTTCTCCATGATGTCGTTGAGCTCCTGCAGCGCCGCCGGTTGTACCTCTTCGAGGTTGGCGATGCGCATCACCAGATCCAGGCGCACCTGCTCCGGGAACTGGCTCAGGATCTCGGCGGACTGCTCCGGCTCCAGATAGGAGAGGACGATGGTCTGGATCTGCGGGTGCTCGTTCTGGATGATGCTGGCCACCTGGCGGGCATCCATCCACTTGAGGGAGTCGAGGCCACGGGCGCCTGAGCCCAGGATGATCTGATCCACCAGGTTGCTGGCCTTGTCCTCCCCGAGCGCCGCCACCAGAGCCTTGCGCACGAAGTCTTCACTGCCGATGCCGATATTGGTGTACTTCTGGATGTCGTCGATAAATTGACGATGCACCGCCGCCACCCGATCGTGGCTGAAATCCGACATGGAGGCCATGGACATGCCGAGCCGCTGCACCTGCTTGGGCTCGAGGTGGCGGAAGATCTGGGCCGCGTCCTCCTCGTTGAGGCTCAGCATCAGCACCGCCGCCATCTCCATGCCGCCCATCTGATCCAGGATCAGGCGCTGGCTTTCGGTGATGTCGTTGCCGGTGACCTGGCTTTTATTCTCTTCAGGCATCTTTGGTTACCCATTCTTTGATGACCTGGGCGGCCAGGTCAGGTTCGTTCGCTACCAGGGCGCGCACGGCCTTGAGCAGATCCTCGTCACGGTGCAGGTCAGGCAGCTTGAGCTGACCATCCCGCAGACCGAATACCGGTTCGGCCTCGGCCTGGGCGGCCAGCAGGCTCAGTTCGTCGTCGCCACCCAGCACGGTGTGGTTGTCGAAGTCCAGCTCCCCTTCCGGCTTGGCGTCCGGGTAGAGCAGGCGCTTGAGCATGGGCCGCACCACGGTGACGATGAGCACTATGATGACCAGCACGGAGGCGGCGATGCGCACCGCGCGCCAGAACCAGGGCTGCTCGTAGAGAGGAATGTCGGCAACGGTCTCGAGTTCCGGGCGGTTGAACGGAATGGCGACCACCTCCAGGGTATCCCCCCGGGTCACGTCAAAGCCCAGACCGCCGCTCAGCAGACGGCGCAGGGTATCGAGTTCGGCCTGGCTGCGGGCTTCCCGGGTCACGGCACCGTCGGCGCCGGGGATGGCCTTGTAATCCACCGCCACCGACACCGTCATGCGGCGAATGCCGCCCTGCTGGCGCCGGATGTGGCTGACGGTGGTGTCCAGTTCGAAGTTGCGGGTCGCTTCCTTGCGGGAACGGCCGGAAGAGGCGGTTCCTTCCCCGCCGGCAGCCTGCTCGGGAATGTTGGACGCGGCGGGCGGCTGGTTGGAGAGGGCGCCGGGCACCCCGCCGTTGCTGCCGCTGGCGCTGTTCTCTTCCATGGTCATTTCGGAGCGCACCGCCGGCAGGTCCGGGTTGTAGGTCTTGCGGGTCTGTTCCTGCTGGGAGAAGTCGAGGGAGAGATCCACCTCCGCCGTATAGTTGTCGGCCCCCAGCACCGGGATCAGGATGGCGTCAATTTTTTGTTTGTATTCGAGCTCCTGCTTCTGCTGCATCGCAAACTCCTTGCGGGTCTGGGCAGAGAGGGGATCCTGGGAGCCGGAGTTGAGCAGGCGACCGTTCTGGTCGGTCACGGTGACGCGGGTCGGCTCCAGACCGTGAACGGCGGAGGCGACCATGTCGACGATGGAGTCCACCTCACCCTGGCCCAGGGCGTTGCCCTTGAGGCTCAGGACCACGGTGGCGCTGGGCTTGCGTTCGTTGCGGGCGAACACGTTGTCTTTCGGGATGGCCAGCAGCACCTGGGCCTTGGCGACGTTCTGGAACTGCTCAATGGCGCTCGCCAGCTGGCGCTCGCGGCTCAGTTTCAGGCGCTCGCTCTCCATGCGCTGGCTGACGCCGAAGCTGGAGTCCTTGAGCAGGATAGCTTCGCCGTCGTTGCTGGCGTCGCTGTTGTTGGCCAGACCGGCGCGGGTCAGGCGCAACCGGATGTCCGCATAGTTTTCGGCACTGACCAGCACGCTCTTGCCATCCACCTGATAGGGGATCTTCTGCTGATCCAGGTAATCCAGGGTGGAGACCAGCTCCTGGGTGGTGAAGGTGCCGAGGGGACGCATCTCCGGCTCCTTGCCCCACAAGAGGATGAAGACGGCGATGGCTAGGCAGATGGTCAGCCCCAGGATCAGGGTGATCTGGCGCAACACATCGGTGTTGGACAGGAAGCCCAGCGCCGAGCTCTTCTGCTCGTGCTCGTCGAGGGCGGCCGCCCCCTCGTTGTTGATCAGCAGATCGCCGTTTTGATCAGTTGCCACGGTTTATGTCCTTGTTGCTGACATCTTCATGATGCTCGGTCGCCATGGGCCCGAGTTACACCGGCATGTTCATGATGGTCTTGTAGGCATCGACCATCTTGTTGCGCACCTGCACCGTCGCCTCGAAGGCGATGGAGGATTTCTGGCCGGCGATCATCACCTGGGAGAGATCCACCGACTTGTCGCCGAGATCGAAGCGGGTACGCAGATCGTTGGCGGTGCCCTGCAACTCGTTGACGTTGTCCAGGGCCTGTTGCAGCATCTGGCCGAAATCCGAGCTGACCGGACGACCGGGCTGGGTCAACGGCGTGGCACCGGCTTCCACCTTGAGGGCCTGCATCTCTTGCATCAGGCTGCTTGCGCTAATTTCCATCTTCCCTTCCCAGACAAATCATTGACACTGACTGGCTTGAAGCAATAAAGGTGCCAACCAGAGCGAGATCTCGAGATCAGGGATAAAAGCGGGGCGCGATCAGGCCGGCGGGCACCGGCCATCCGGGGATCAGGTCGCAGATCCGGGGGGATCGCCCAGCCGCCGCCGCAGGTAGATGCTCTGCTTGTCCCACTCCCGGCGCTGGGCAACCATCCGATCCTGCTCGGCCTCATGGGTCATCTTGCTCTCCTGGTCGCCGGACTCTGTGCGGCGCCCATGAAAAAGAGGGCCCAAGGCCCTAATGCCAGTCAGTTAAGCCTGACTGGCATTGTTTTTACTAGGTTTTCTCGTCGCATACTTCTGTGGTTTGGCTTTGATGCACCTTGGGTAACTTCGTTCTCGGCGGGCGGGTAACTTGAACTGCT